>NZ_JBLRDT010000269.1:0-2664 GCF_057512245.1 Gryllotalpicola sp. CP2-P1 | reverse complement strand
GAGCCGCTCCGGGAGCCGCCCGTACCCGGCGTCGCGATGCTCAGCTGGATGGTGTCGCCGGACGACAGGCCCTTCGTGATCTGCGTGTAGTTGTCCTCCGAGAGGCCCGTGGTCACGGTGGTCGTGACGGTCTTGCCGTCGACGACCTTCTGCACCGTGGACTTCCCGCCCTTCGTGGTGATCGCGAGCGACGGCACCGCGACGGCATCCGTGATCTGCTTGTAGATCACCTCGGCGGTGACGCTCACGCCGTCGTAGAGGTTGTCGGGGGTGCCGGTGACCTTGACCGAGACCGGGTAGGTCGCGGCGCCCGAGGTGGTCGACGGCAGCAGCCCGATCGCCGAGACGGTGCCGAAGAAGCTGGACTTCTCGGTGGTGGAGAGCTGCACCTGGTCGCCGACCTTGATGTTCTTCACCGCGGTCGCGCTCACGGCGATCGACGTCGTCCAGGAATCCGTGCCCGTGATCTCGAACGCGGAGCTCGACGAACCGGACGATCCGGACGTTGACGACGACGAGGACGACGAGGACGAGGAAGACGCCGAGCCGGTCGACGTCGAGGCGCTCTGGCCTGACCCGCTGGACGAAGACGAGGGCGAGCTCGAGCCCGACGAGCCTCCGCTCGACGAGCTGCCGCTCACCTCGTCGCCAACCGCGACGCCGACGGCCGCGACCACTCCGGCGACCGGCGCCGTGAGCGTGGTTCCGTCGACTTCCGCCTGAGCGGAGGTGACGGATGCCTGCGCCACGGTCACCGCCGCCTCGTCGGAGGCGATGGTGGCGACATCCTCATCGGAGCCGGTCGACGCGCTCTGCGCCGCGGCGAGCTGGGCCTGCGCGGTCGCGAGCGCGGCTTTGGCGGAGGCGAGGTCGGCGTCGGCCTGCGTCGTCGTGATGGTCGCGAGCACCTGGCCCTTCGTGACCGTCTGGCCCTCCTTGACCTTCACGGCGGTGACCGTGCCGGATGCCGCGAAGCTGACCTCTTCGTCGACCGTCGGCGTGAGGGTGCCGGTGCCGCTGACGGTCTGCTGCAGGGTGCGGGTCGAGACCGTGAGGTTCTGAGTCGTGGCGGTCGCCGAGTCGGCATGGGCTTTCGAGGCGAATCCGAACCACCACACGCCCGATGCGGCCAGCACCACCGCGACGGCGGCGGCGCTGATCACGATCTTGCGGCTGGTGACGATCCGGCCGACCTGGTCGGGCAGTTTCATCGCGGTCCTTTCGAGGGGGAAGTCGAGCACTGTCCACCATCGACCGCGGTTCTTCCGGGATTCTTACTCCGGCTGGACGAACCGCCTCGACTTCCTATGCGTTCGATAGGGGTCTCACGTGCGAGGAAGAAGAGGTCTGCGAATGACTGCGGAACCCCGGAAGGCGTCACGCCGGTTCCTATACTTCGAGCGTGACTGATGAACCGGCACGGATCCTCGTCGCCGAGGACGATCGGCGACTCGCGGGCATGCTCGAGCAGTTGCTGGCCTCGGACGGCTACGAGGTCGTCGTCGCCCACGATGGGCAGCGCGCGCTGCACGAGGCGATGACCGGCCGCTTCGATGTTCTGCTGTTCGACCGCGGCCTGCCCGCGCGCGAGGGTCTCGACGTGATCGAAGGCCTGCGCGCGCAGGGCAACACGGTGCCCGCGCTGATCCTCTCCGCGCTGGGGAACCCGGCCGATCGCGTCGAGGGGCTGACCCGCGGTGCTGAGGACTACCTGCCGAAGCCCTTCGACGTCGACGAGCTGCTGGCCCGGCTGCGCGTGCTGCGGCGCAAGAGCGCGATGGCGACCACGGGTCTCGCCATCCCCGGCGGCATCCTGCATCCCCAACGCCACGAGGCCGTGCTCACCGCAGGGCAGGTCGTCGTGCTCTCCGAGCGCGAGAACGACCTACTTGCGACGCTCGCGCGCCGCCCGCGCCAGGTCTTCACGCGTGACGAGCTGCTCGAGTCTGTCTTCGCGGACGCCGACGACACCGGCGTCGTCGACGCCTACGTGCACCACCTGCGCAAGAAGCTGGGCCGCGGCTGCGTGCTCACCGTGCGCGGCGTCGGCTATGCGCTCGGGGCGCTGTCATGAAGACCGACCCCAGCGGCCTGCGGACGGTCTCGCTACGCCTCGCCCTCCGCTTCGCCGGGCTGATGGTCGCCCTCCTCCTCATCGTGGCGGGCGTCGTCATCACGCTGGTCGCCACCAGCGAGCACGAGGCGGTGAAGCAGTCACTGGCCAGCGCCGCGCGACTCGACTCGCCACGGGATGCCCCGGCGGGTGTGTATGTCGCGATTCTCGGCGGCCCCGGCCAGCCAGCGCCCCTGGCCGATCAGCAGCCGCAGGATCACGACGAGCAGGGCGCGGATCAGGACCAGGTCGCCGTGTCGCCGAACGCGCCGACGGGGTTTCCGGACCTGACGGTCCTTGAGCGGGTCGCCCGCACGCACACGACCGTGCAGAAGAACCAGACCATCGACGGTGTCAGCTACGTGGTGCGCACCACCGCCTCCGCCGGGCGCACCGTTCAGGTCGCGGTGGACCTGAGCGAGAGCCAGGCCGAGGTGCGCCGGGTCATCATCGCCCTGGCGCTGGCCGGGGTTCCCGCGATCGCCGGCGCCGTGCTGGCCGCGTGGTGGATGTCGCGCCGGGCGATGCGGCCCCTCGCGGAGGCGCTCGCA
>NZ_JBLRDT010000027.1:0-21198 GCF_057512245.1 Gryllotalpicola sp. CP2-P1 | reverse complement strand
CACGCGCTGGGCGCCGCAGGGGTCGGCGGCATCTTGAGGGGAATGAGATCGCGCGGCGGCATCGGCACCGAGCCGCGGACGACGACGATGCTGCGGAAGAGGTCCTCGACGGCCTCGCCGGCCTCAGGCTTGACGGCGCCGTCGCCCGAGATCACGCCGCGCAGGAACCAGCGCGGGCCGTCGACGCCGATGAACCGCGCGATGCGGGTCTCGCCGGGCACGCCGCCCGCCACCGGCACCTCGGCGACGAGCTCGGGGCCGAAGACCCCATCGCGCTCGGTCACGCGACCGCCCTGGGCCGCGACCTGCTCGGCGATCTGGCCGCGGATCTCGTGCCACAGCCCGCTCGACCGCGGCGATGCGAACGGCTGCACCTGCAGCGTCGAGCCGGCGTAGTCGAGACTCACCGCGACGACGCGCTGGCTCTCCTCTTCGATCTCGAGGCGCAGGTGCAGGCCCTCACGGGGCAGCACCTTGACGCCGCCCAGGTCGATGTAGGGCCGCACCGGGTTGGCCTCGCTGTCGTCGAGGGGGCCCTCGACGTCGCGATCCTCCGGTGCGGACTTCTCGTACTCGGTCGGCTCGATGTCGCTCACGCGCGCTCTCCTGTAATGGTCTTCTCGTCGGAGTACCCGGTAGACCCGAAACCACCCGTTCCGCGAACGCTGTCGGGCAGCTCGTCCACAGGGACGAACCGCGCGCGGGCGACGGGCACGAGCACCAGCTGGGCGATGCGATCGCCGGCGGCGACGTCGTAGGGCTCCGACGAGTCGGTGTTCAGCAGTGTGACCCTGATCTCGCCGCGATAGCCGGCGTCGACCGTGCCCGGCGCGTTCACGATCGTGATGCCGTGGCGGGCGGCCAAGCCGCTGCGGGGAACGACGAACCCCGCGTAGCCGTCGGGAAGCGCCACGGCGACTCCCGTGCCGATGGTCACGCGCTGCCCGGGCTCGATGCGCACGGCCTCGGTCGAAGTGAGGTCGGCTCCGGCATCGCCGGGGTGCGCATAGGCGGGTGCAGCGGGCGCGACGAGAGGAACGTCGACAGTCTCGGTCACCCGAAAAGGCTAGTGCAGAAAGCCGCCCAGGCATTCGTGGTGGGATTGCACTATGACGCTGTTCCGCGAGCGGCTCTACGCCGCGCCCTGGTTGTTCGTCGCCTGCGCGCTCATCGTGCCCGCGACCCTCGCCATCTTCTGGCCGATCAACGTCACGGTCGGCGTTGTCCTCGCGATCGTGCTCTATGGGCTCATCGTCGCCGCTCTCGTCGGCTTCGCGCCGGTGCTCGAAGTCACCGACACCGACTTCCGTGCGGGGCGCGCCGACATCGAGCGCGAGTACATCGGCGAGGTCGTCGCCTACACGGGCACGGAGGCGGCGCTCGAGCGCGGCCGGCGGCTGGATGCCCGCGCGTGGCTGCTGCTGCGCGGGTCGCTGCCGATCGTCAAGGTGCCGATTCTGGACGCAGCGGACCCGGTGCCGTACTGGATCGTGTCGACACGGAAGCCGCACGAGCTGGCATCCGTGCTGAACAACCGGTCCCGCTGAGTCGAAGGCAGACACAGAAAAGGGCCGGCGGCGAAAGCCGTCAGCCCTAAGTCTGTTCTGCGGGTGTCGTGACCCTATGCAGCGCACTCCATGCAGATCGGACCGAGCTTGGTCTCGTGGTCCAACTGCGAGCGGTGCTTCACGAGGAAGCAGCTGACGCACGTGAACTCGTCAGCCTGCGGGGGCAGCACGACGACGTCGAGGTCCATGTCGGAGAGGTCGGCGCCCTGCAGCTCGAAGCTGCCCGGGTTGTCGGGGTCCTCATCGATGACGGCCGACGTCTTGTCGGGAACCCGCTCCTTCAGCGCCTCGATCGATTCGGATTCGTCGTCGTTCTTCCTTGGCGCGTCGTAATCGGTTGCCATGCCCATCCACTTCTGAAATTGCGCGCCGACCAGCATGATCGGCGGCGTTATTGTGCATCACGCATCGGGGATTATCAAACCGATTCGGACGACCCGAAACGTGTTCAACGAGACGTACCCGGATGCCGCAGGGGGAAACTCGCGGCACGCCAGCGTTATTCCCGGCTGCGGCCCGTTCTGCGTGGCATTCTGACGACGTCCCCGGACCGTTCGGAAGGCGAAGATCCCATGCAGGAATTGAAGGTCATCGGCGTCGAAGAGGGCGCACTGATCGTCGCGAGCAACGATGGCGACCGCTACCGCGTCGCCATCGACGAGGTCGCGCTGACCAAGCTGCGCCGTCTGAAGGTCGAGCAACAGGATTCGGCCGTGCGCATCTCGCCGCGCGAGATCCAGGCGCACATCCGCGGCGGCCTCTCCGCCGAAGACGTGGCTGAGCTCACGGGGGCACCGCTCGAGTACGTCCAGCGTTTCGAGCGCCCGATCATCGCCGAGCGCGAGCACATCGTCGCGCAGGCGCTCACGGTGCCCGTGCGGGTCGCGGCCGACGTCGACGTGCTCGGCGAGAACGCGACCTTCGGCTCCGCCATCCGCGATCGCCTCGCGGCGCTCGGCGCGACCGGCGAGCGCTGGGCCAGCTGGCGCGAGGAGGAGGCCGGCTGGATCGTCAAGCTCACCTTCACCGCCGACGACATCGAGCACGACGCCCGCTGGACCTACGAGCCGCGGAAGGCCCACCTCGCTCCCGCCAACGCCGAGGCGAGCACGCTCTCGCAGCACGGCGAGCTTCCGCCCACGGGCTTGATCCCGCGCCTGCGCGCGGTGAGCCCGCTCGTCGGCGACGAGTCGCGGTTCGACTCAGGGCAGTTCGAGTTCGTCGAGCCGAAGCGACAGGATGCCGCGCCGGCGGCGCCGGCACCCCAGACTCCCGCCGTGCCCTCCGGCGCGATCAAGCGCGCCGACGACGGCCAGCCCCGCGATGTGCACAACACCGCAGACCTGCTCGAGGCGCTGCGGCGCCGACGCGGCGAGCGTGAGGCATCCGCGCGAGACTCGCAGCCGATCGAGCTCGAGCTGCCGTTCGCGTCGTCCGAGAGCGCGCCGGAGGAGACACCGCAGCCCCGCGACGATCAGCCTTCGGGCCCCGTTGCCGTTCCTGCCGGCGGCTTCGCCCGAGGCGAGACCGGCCCGGTCGGACAGCGTGGGTCGAAGCGCGGTCGCGCCTCGATGCCCAGCTGGGACGAGATCGTCTTCGGCGCCCGTGGCGACGACGACACCTCGGCCTAGCGCGTCGAGGCCGTTCGGAGCAGGTCGCGTGCGGTGACAGTCGGCGTCGCTGGAGACCTGGGGTTCCGTGAGACGACACCAGATGTCGCGTTTCGCCGCTGAAAATGACCTCTAGCGTCGCATTGTGCCGCGGCTGCCGCTCGGGCGATCAAGAAGTGTCGTCTCGCGACCGGCGATCCCGTGCGGCGACACTTGATGTCGCCAAATTTGCCGGCGGTCCCGTGCGGCGACACTAGACGTCGCCAGACGTGCCGGCGGTCCCGTGCGGCGACACTAGATGCCGTTTTGCGGGCCAGCGGTTCTGCATGGCGACACTAGATGTCGGAATGCGGCGGCGAGAGTGCCCTCTACTGTCTCCGCACGGACAAGAGCGCCGCGCAAAGCGACAGCACGTGTCGCCCGCGAGCTCAGAGCTTGAGCGTGGTGGCGCGCGCGGCCCTGCGGCGCGTCAACGGCCCGCGCGAAGCATCGTAAATGCAGAGCGTCTCCAGAGTTCGGAATCGCGGCGAACGCACGCCGCCGGCGCAGCGGCGATGGATTGCCGACCGACTCGACGAACGCATCCAGGGTGTCGACGTCGGCGCCCGGCCGGTCGGCCACGGCACCCTTGGTCAGTGCGGTGTGCCACAGCGCGAATCGCGCGGGCTCTGCCGGAGTCACCTCGGTGATGATCACGACGCGAACGCCCCGAAGCCGATCAGCGGCACCTTGACCTCGTCGGGGCTGAACGAGCCGTGCTGGCCGACCATGGCCCAGTTGCGCTCGTCGGTGGCGCGCGTGTCGTAGTAGACGACCTGCGAGCGCGCCGCGACGAGCACGTGGCCGAGACGGCCGAGCACGTCGTCGTCGACGCCGTTCGGCCCGAACCACCCGGCGGCCACGGCCTCCTCGCGAGTGGCGACCCAGGCGCGGTCGTCTTCCGCCTCGTGCCAGACACGCGCGAGCCGTTCGACGTCGCCGGCGCTCGCCCCGGCCTCGAGGTGCAGCTGCACGCAGCGGTAATCGCCGGCGACGTGCTTCACACCGGCGACGAGCTCGGGCTCGTGGTCGAAGAAGATCTTCCCGCCCGCCGAGATGTCGACCATGCCGTGATCGGCCGTGAGCAGTGCGCCCTGGTTCTTGCCGAGGCCGCGGTCGAGCAGCGCGATGCCCGCGTCGAGCTCTTCGAGCGCGGCGGTCCACTGTGGCGACTGCCAGCCGTACTGGTGCGCGGCCATGTCGAGCTCTGGCACGTAGACGAAGACGACGCTGCGACCGCCGCCGAGCAGAGAGAGCGCTGTCGTCATGCGGTCCGCGATCGACCGCGCCGGCACATACTCCGCACCACGATGCACCGCCTGGGTCAGGCGCGTGGTCGCGTAGCGCGCGTGGCCGACGAGGTACGAGCGGATGCGTGCCGCGGCACCCGTCTCGAAGAGGGTGGGCACCCGCTGCCAGCTCGCCGGGTCGGGCCCCGAGCGCCAGCCGCTCAGGTGATTGAAGACGGCGTCGGTGACGGGGTCGACGGCCTCGTAGGCGACGATGCCGTGCTGACCGGGATAGGCGCCCGTGCAGAGCGTGGCCAGTGCCGCAGCCGTCGTGGTGGGGAATCCGCTCTCGATCGTGGTGGCGCGGTTCAGGCGAGGTGCGATCGTTCGCGCGTGCCCGGCGCGCGCCTTGAGCGGCAGGGCGCCGAGACCGTCGGCCAGCACGACGACGGCTCCGTCGACGGCGCGCAGCGGCAGCTGCGGCGCGCCGCGCTCGACCGCGGCGAAGCAACTGGCGAGCACGGCGGCGAGGCTCACGGATTGCGAATACGCGTTCGGTAGCATCGCCATGCGCCCAGTGTGCCAGAGCCGCGCGCACCAGCAGAAAGCACAGATGACACCCGCAGATCGCACTCCCCCGGCAGACATCGTCGAACGGATCGAGGACGTCGACGTCTCGACAGAGATGCAGGGGTCCTATCTGGAGTACGCCTACTCGGTGATCTACGCCCGCGCGCTGCCCGATGCCCGTGACGGGCTGAAGCCGGTGCAGCGACGGATCCTCTACATGATGAGCGAGATGGGCCTGCGCCCCGATCGCGGTCATGTGAAGTCGGCGCGCGTCACCGGTGAGGTGATGGGCAAGCTGCACCCGCACGGCGACGGCGCGATCTACGACGCGCTCGTGCGCATGGCGCAGGACTTCACCCTGCGCGTGCCGCTCGTCGACGGGCACGGCAACTTCGGCTCGCTCGACGACGGCCCGGCGGCCGCCAGGTACACCGAAGCGCGTCTCGCCCCGGTCGCGCTCGAGATGGCGGCCGACATCGACGAGGACACCGTCGACTTCCAACCGAACTACGACGCGCAGCAGCAGGAGCCTGTCGTGCTGCCCGCGGCGATTCCGAACCTGCTCGTCAACGGCGCGAGCGGCATCGCCGTCGGCATGGCGACCAACATGGCGCCGCACAACCTGATCGAGGTCGTCGGCGCCGCGAAGCACCTGCTCGAGAATCCGGATGCCTCGCTCGACGACCTCATGGCGTACGTACCCGGCCCCGACCTGCCGGGTGGCGGCACGATCGTCGGCCTGGCCGGAATCCGCGAGGCGTACGAGACGGGCCGCGGCAGCTTCCGCACCCGCGCGAAGGTGCGCGTCGAGCAGATCACGGCGCGCAAGACCGGCCTCGTCATCACCGAGCTGCCCTACCTTGTCGGCCCCGAGAAGGTCATCGACAAGATCAAGGACGGCGTCAACGCCAAGAAGCTCCAGGGCATCTCCGACGTCACCGATCTGACCGACCGGCAGCACGGCATGCGCCTCGTGATCGGTATCAAGACGGGGTTCAACCCCGAGGCGGTGCTCGAGCAGCTGTACAAGCACACGCCGCTCGAAGACGGCTTCTCGATCAACAACGTGGCGCTCGTCGACGGCGGCCCGCAGACGCTGGGGCTGCGCGAGCTGCTGCGCGTCTACCTCGACCACCGCATCGAGGTCGTGACCCGCCGCTCCCGCTTCCGCCTTGCTCGCCGGCAGGAACGCCTGCACCTCGTCGAGGGTCTCTTGATCGCCATCCTCGACATCGACGAGGTGATCCAGGTCATCCGCACCTCCGACGACTCGGCCGAGGCATCCACGCGGCTGCAGTCGGTGTTCGACCTCTCACAGGTGCAGGCCGAGTACATCCTCGAGCTGCGGCTGCGCCGGCTCACGAAGTTCAGCCGCATCGAGCTCGAGAGCGAGAAGGCCCAGTTGGAGGCCGAGATCGCCGAGCTCGAGGCGATCCTCGCCTCCCCCGCGCGCATTCGCGGCGTCGTCGCCGACGAGCTCGACGACGTGGCCGAGCGCTTCGGAACGCCGCGCCGCACGCTGCTCACGGAAGCGAAGGCGTCGATCGCGAGTGTCGGGTCGAAGAAGGCGACGTTCACCGGGCCCGCGCTCGAGATCGCGGATTCCCCGGCCGTCGTGTACCTGTCGACCACGGGCCGCGCCGTGCGCGTCGACCTGCCAGAGGGTGCGGGGTCGCCCGCGGTGGCGCCTCGACGCTCGAAGCATGACGCTGTGCTCTCGAGCCTCGTGACCACGGCGCGGGCCGAGATCGGCGTGGTCACGAACCGCGGGCGGCTCATCCGCTTCTCGCCCGTCGATCTGCCGGTCGTCCCTCTTAACTCGATTCACCTGGCCGCCGGGGCGCGCATCGGCGAGTACCTCGGCGGGCTGCCGAAGGGCGAGCGCGTGCTCGGCCTCGTGTCGCTCGCAGCCGACGCGGCCCCCATCGCTCTCGGCACGGCGCAGGGCGTCGTGAAGCGCGTCACGCCCGGCAACTGGCCGAACCGGCCCGACTTCGAGATCATCGGCCTCAAGGCCGGCGACGAGGTCGTGGGCGTCGCGCATGCGGCCGACGACCGCGAGCTGGTCTTCGCGGCCTCCGACGCGCAGCTGCTGCACTTCCCGGCGTCTGCCGTGCGCCCGCAGGGCGCGCCGGCGGGCGGCATGGCGGGCATCAACCTCGGCACAGAGGCCAAGGTGATCGGATTCTTCGTCGTCGACCCCGCGGCCGAGAACGTCGTCGTCACCGTCTCCGTTCCGCTCGAGACGCTGCCGGGCACCGACCCCGGTCGAGGGAAGGTCTCGGCGTTCGCCGAGTTCCCCGGGAAGGGGCGCGCCACGGGAGGCGTGCGTGCACACGCCTTCCTCAAGGGCGAGGGCATGCTCGCCCTCGCCTGGGTGGGGCCGCAGCCGGCGCGCGCCGTGGCTTCCGACGGTGCGGCGCGCGAGCTGCCCGAGACGCTCTCCAAGCGCGATGGCAGCGGCACCCCGCTCGACAACGTCGTGGCATCGGTGGGTACCGCGGTCGGCGCCGAGGCGATCTCTGTCGCAGGGTCGTCGGCCGAGGCATCCGCCGCCGCCGAAACGACGGGCGACGAGACGCTGTTCTGACCCTTACGCGTCGATGCGGTCGCGCGACAGCGTCTCGGAGTTGTCGATGATGAACTCCTTGCGGGGTGCGACGTCGTTGCCCATGAGCATCTCGAAGATCTTGGCGGCCTGCTCGGCGTCCGAGACGCGCACGCGGCGCAGCATCCGGTGCCGACGATCCATCGTGGTCGACGCGAGCTGGTCGGCGTCCATCTCGCCGAGCCCCTTGTAGCGCTGGATCGGGTCCTTCCACGCGATGTTGCGCTTCTTGAGGTCGGCGAGCACAGCGTTCAGCTCTGCCTGCGAGTAGGTGTAGATCGTCTCGGACGATCGCGAGCCGCGGCCCACCGTCTGCACGCGATGCAGCGGCGGCACGGCGGCGAACACGCGCCCCTCCTCCACCATCGGCCGCATGTAGCGGAAGAACAGCGTCAGCAGCAGGGTGCGGATGTGGGCGCCGTCGACGTCGGCGTCGGACATGATGATGACCTTGCCGTAGCGCGCGGCGTCGAGATCGAAGGTGCGACCAGAGCCGGCGCCGATGACCTGGATGATCGCCGCGCACTCCTGGTTCGAGAGCATGTCCGAGATCGACGCCTTCTGGACGTTGAGGATCTTGCCGCGGATCGGCAGCAGCGCCTGGTACTCGCTGTCGCGCGCGCGCCGTGCCGTGCCGAGCGCCGAGTCGCCCTCGACGATGAACAGCTCGGTCTGCGCGACGTCGGTCGACCGGCAGTCCACGAGCTTCGCAGGCAGCGTCGAGCTCTCGAGCGCGTTCTTGCGCCGCTGCGTCTCTTTGTGGGCGCGCGCGGAGATGCGCGACTTCATCTCGGCGACGAGCTTGTCGAGCAGAACGGATGCCTGCGCCTTGTCGTCCCTCTTGGTGGAGGAGAACCGCTCGCCGAGCCCCTTCGCAAGAACGTTGGCGACGATGTTGCGCACGGCCGGGGTGCCGAGCACCTCCTTCGTCTGGCCCTCGAACTGCGGCTCGGGCAGGCGCACGGTGAGCACGGCGGTCAGCCCGGCGAGCAGGTCGTCCTTCTCGAGCTTCTCGTTCGCCGAGATCTTGAGCCGGCGCGCGTTCTGCTCGAACTGGGCGCGGAAGAACTTCATCAGCCCCTGCTCGAACCCGGTCTGGTGGCTGCCGCCCTTCGGCGTGGCGATGATGTTGACGAAGCTCTTCATCACGGTCTCGTAGCCGGTGCCCCAGCGCATCGCGATGTCGACCTCGCAGGTGCGCTTGATCTCGGTCGGCACCATGTTGCCGTTCTCGTTGAGCACGGGCACCGTCTCGGTGAAGTGGCCCTCGCCCGTGATGCGCCACGTGTCGGTGACCGCGGCATCGGGCGCGAGGAACTCGGCGAACTGCGAGATGCCGCCGTCGAAGTGGAACTCGGCGCGCTCGCCCTCGGGCGTGCGCTGGTCGTCGATGGCGATGCGGATGCCGGGAACGAGGAACGCCGTCTGCCGGGCGCGCGCGATCAGACCGTCGGGCTGGAAGGAGGCGTCGCGGCCGAAGATCTGCCGGTCGGCCCAGTAGCGGATGCGCGTTCCGGTCTTGCCCTTGGCGACCTTGCCGACGACCCGCAGCTCGCTGCCGGCCACGAAAGGCGTGAAGGGGGCGTCGGGGCGCGGCTCCTTCCCCTTGTCGTCGAACACGCCCGGCTCGCCGCGGTGGAAGCTCATGGCCCAGGTCTTGCCGTCGCGGTCGACCTCGACGTCGAGCCGTTCGGAGAGGGCATTGACGACCGACGCCCCGACGCCGTGCAGGCCGCCGGAGGCCGAGTACGACCCGCCGCCGAACTTGCCGCCCGCGTGCAGCTTGGTGAAGACGACCTCGACACCCGACAGGCCCGTCTTCGGCTCGATGTCGACGGGGATGCCGCGAGCCTGGTCGCGCACCTCGACGCTGTCGTCGGGGTGCAGCACGACCTCGATCGCGTCGCCGTGCCCGGCGAGCGCCTCGTCGACGGCGTTGTCGATGATCTCCCACAGGCAGTGCATGAGACCGCGCTCGTCGGTCGAGCCGATGTACATGCCGGGGCGCTTGCGCACCGCTTCGAGGCCCTCGAGGACCGACAGGTGCCTTGCAGAATAATCCGACGTCGCCACGTGTTCCACCCTATGAACCGCACGCCCGCGAATCCTGACGACACCCTGGCCGCCGCGCGGTACGCCCCCAGCGAAATGCGGGGCACAAGGCACGCTTTGTCAGCACCACGTGTTTCACTGGGTTGCAACGACAAGCGGTTCGATACGTAGGAGGTATTCGGAAATGTCGCTCAACACCACTCAGAACGACGACCTCCGGGCGGAGCCGCAGCTGACTGCGGCCGACCGCTGTGACGCGTGCGGCGCCCAGGCGTACGTGCGGGCCACGGTGAACGGAACCGAGCTGCTGTTCTGCGCGCACCACGCGAAGAAGCACCAGCAGAAGCTCGAGGCGATCGCTGAGAGCTGGCACGACGAGTCGGCTCGGCTCCTCGAGGACTCGCGCGCGTAGTCACCCGGAACAGACGTGAGGGCCAGGCGGTATCCGCCTGGCCCTTTCTCTATGCCTCTATGCCTCGAGGTAGCGCCTCGGAACGCGCGCCGCGATGCGCGTCGTGATCTCGTCGCCGAGAGTGCCCGATCGGTCGCCCCATTGGCGCACCGTCTGCTCCCCCTCGGCGCCGGTGCCGAACAGCACGGCCGGGTCGCCCTGTGCGAGCTCGGTGCCGGGCATGACTGCGATGACGAGGTGGTCGCGTTCGACCCGGGTGATCGGATGCTGCACGCCGCGCACCGCGACCGAGCAGGTCCCCGCGACGTTCCTCGGAACGCCGTCGCCGTAGCCGGCGCTGACGTAGGCCTCGATGTGCTCGTCGCCGAGCTCGCGCACGGCGAGCACCTGAGCCCGCAGCGTCATCACGGGAATGAGGCCGATGTCGCTCGGGGTGACGCCGTCGAACGACGGGATGCCCCAGCAGTGGCCGCCCATCCGCACCAGGTCGAGGCGCACGTCCTCGCGCCGCAGGCCCGCCGAGCTCGCGGCGAGGTGCCGCACCTCGATCGAGGCGCCGAGCTCGCGGGCGACCGCGACGCCGTCGAGGAAGCGCTCGAGCGCACGTGTGTCCTCGTCCTCAGAGGCCTCGGCGATATGGGTCCACGCGGCGAAGGTGCGCACGAGGCCGTCGCGCTCGGCGGCGACGGCCGCGTTGACGAGCGCCGGCCAGTCCGCAGCGGTCGCGCCATTGCGGTGCAGCCCCGTGTCGAGCTTCAGGTGCAGGCGCGGGGGCACGAAGCCTTCTGCGCCGGCGAGGCGCCGCGAGGCATCCGTCACCTCGGCGAGCTCGGCGAGGCTCGAGACCCCGAGGTCGACGCGCGCGCGGATCGCCTCTGTGAAGTCCTGCCCGGGTGGGTAGAGCCACGACAGCACGGTGACGTCGTCGCCGATGCCGGAGGCCCGCAGCTCGAGGGCGGTGTCGAGGTCGAGTGCGCCGATCGATCGGATACCGCTCGCGACCGCCTGGCGGGCGACGGGCACGCGCCCGTGCCCGTAGGCGTCGGCCTTGACGACGACCATGAGCTCGGCGGGTGCGACGGTGCGACGCAGATGGGCGATGTTCTTGTCGAGCGCGCCGAGGTCGATCACGGCTTCGACGAGCGGTGCGGTCACTGCCTCTCCCCCGCGGTCGTGTCGGTTCCGGCTGCATACCGCAGTGGCCGAGCGCTCAGCCTGGTGGTGATCTCGGCGCTGTGGGTGCCGAGTCTCCGCGCGTGCCCGTGCGCGGTCGGCTCGCCCCGGCGTGCGTCGCCGAGCACGGTCACCTCTGTGCCGAGCGGCGGGGCGACGACGTCGCCCAGATCGAGCATGAACGCGTCCATGGCGACGCGCCCCGCGATCTCGTGCCGGGCACCGCCCACGGATGCCTCCACCCGATTGCCTGCGGCGCGCGAGATGCCGTCGGCGTAGCCGAGCGTCACGAGAGCCAGCGTCGATTCGCTGCGAGTGCGATACGTGTAGCCGTAGCTCACGCCCTCGTCGGCGCCGACGCGCTTCGTCGCGGCGATCGGCGCCCACAGGCGCATCACCGGGCGGAAGTCCGGCGCCGGGTCGGCGTCGTCCTCGCTGACGCCGAAGAGCTCGGCGCCCACGACGGGGAACGCGGAATCCGTGATCGCCGCAATCCCTCGCAGCGCCGCGTCGGCGCGGGCGTCATCGAGCTCGGCGGGCGCGAGGCCGGGGCGGCCCTCGCCCGTCTCCTCCGCCAGCACGACTCCCGTCACACCGCCGTCGGCGGCGCGCTCGTACTCGGCGAGCGAGTGCACGCGTGGCGCGACCCCCAGCTGCGCCGCACGGCGGAAGTCGTCGTCGGCGGCGTGCTGGGTGGTGACGATGAGCGACTCGGGCGCGAGTGCGCGAACGCGCTCGGCCTCATCGAGACGCGCGACGACGAGGGCCTGCGCGCCGAGGCCGACGAGCGCAGGGACCACGACGTCGAGGCCGTGCCCCCAGGCATCCGCCCCGACATCGGCGAAAAGCGGCGCGCCGGTCAGCTCGCGGAATTGGGCGACGTTGGCGGCCAGCACCTCGAGGTCGATCTCAGCCTGGCGGAACGGGACGGGCCGCGTCATGCGGCGGCGTCCACAGCGACGCCGATGCCGCGCACGAGGTGCTCGCGCGCCTGACGCGCGACGGCGTCGATCTCGGCATGGGCCGCGCCGGTCTGGTACCTCTCGCCGCGTCGCGCCGTCGCGACCGTGAGCAGGTGGTCGGCGAGCGCGGGGTTGAGCGCGAGCACGGGGCCGTGCAGGTGCGTGCCGATCGCGTTCCCGCTGATCGCTCCCTCGACCTTTCCGTCGTCACCGCGGCCGGTGACCACGCGCCCGAGCGGGCGCTGATCGTGCAGAGTGACCGAGACGGCCTGGTTCTCGACACCCACGAGGCGGCCCGCGACCTCGGAGTCGACGACGAACGCGTCGGTCACCGTTCGCTCGGCACGGGGCTGCGTGGTCGTCGCGAACACGCCGGCACCCTCGATGCGGGTGCCGTCGGGAAGAGTCAGGGAACGGCCGAGCAGGTGGAAGCCCGCGTTCACGGCGATCATCGCGACGCCCGCGTCGGCCCAGGTACGCAGCTGCGGGCCGATCACGGGCAGGTCGCTGCCCACGACGGCCTGCGCCGAGGTCGGCCCGGTGCCGATCGACACGAAGTCGACGTCATCGGGCAGCGGCTCTCCGGGCTCGTGGCCGACGACGACCAGGCCAAGGCCCGCGAGCTCGGCACGGCGCTTCAGCACCGCGGCGTTGCCCATGTCGCCGTTCATCATGAGGTGGCCCGGGTAGAGCTCGAGCAGGGTCAGCGCACTCATGCGGCTCCGGCCTCCAGGTCGCGGTAGCCCAGGTACTTGCGGGCCAGCATCATCTGGTCGTAGTCGAGGATCAGCGTGTGGCGACCGGATGCCGGGCGGGGGCCGTCGAGCATCGCCTGCAGCGCCTTCTCTGTCGACGTCTCGACGTGGTCGTACGGAACGCCCGCGTAGTGCAGACGCAACCCGATGAAGACGGCCTTGGGGCCCGAGACGTAGTCGACGCGGTGCAGCGCCGACAGGTCGGCTGCGTAGAGCCAGGACGGATCGCGGCTGTGCTCGTCGAACGCGATCATGACCGAGTCGGGCGTGCCGTCGAGCGCGTCGAGGTTCATCTGCAGGCTCGCGAGCGACTTCATCAGCAGGATCTCGACCTCGCGGTCGCCGACCGTGATGGTCTCGCCACGGCCATAGACCGTCTTCATGCTCTGCAGCGCGGTGACGGCTTCGTCCAGCGAGAACTCGGCGCCGAGAGCGGCCTCCGACAGGGTCAGCGCGCCTGCGGCATCCACCGCGTTGTGCAGACCGCGCGCAGACAACCGGATGCTGCGCGCCTCGCCGCGGAAGGAGATCTCGGTGGTCGCCCCTTCGAAGGCCACGACCTCGGCGGTCACCTCGCGCAGCGCGCGCGGCGCGCCCTCGTTCGCGTAGTCGCGCGCCACCACCAGGCCGTGCGGCGCGGACTCGAGCACGGCGGGCGCCGTGCCGAACCACTCGACCGTCAGCCGACCCTCGTCGGCGAGCCGGTCGCCGAGCGTCGAGAGGAAGTTGTCCTCGCGGTTCAGCACGATCGTCTCGGTCACCTCCGCCGCGATGTCGCGGAACATGCCGGCGACGCGCTCGGGCTCGAAGAGACGGTAGATCTGGTCGATCTGCACGTTCAGGATCACGGCGGCGCGGGGCTTCAGGGCACGGCAGATCACCTTGCCGTATGCCTCGTCGACCTCGATGATGCCGATGTCGTGCGGCAGCTTCCCGGTCAGCGACACCTGGCCGAGCAGCGACGAGGCCACACCCTGGGGCATGTTCGCGCCGCTCGGGTTGGTGAACACCTTGAGGCCATGGGCGCGGGCGATCCCCGTCACCATGTTCGTCGTCGTCGATTTGCCGTTGGAGCCCAGCACGACGACCACGCCGTGCGACAGCTGCCCGATGACGTCGTCGATGAAGTTCGGCGCGAGCTTCATCACGAACCAGCCCGGGAAGGCGGAGCCGCCGCCGCGTAGCCGCGTCACGACGCGCAGGAGCTTGCCGAGCAGGATCGGCAGGACGAGCTTGAAGCGCACCGGCTTACTCGAGGTAGTCGCGCAGCGACTGCGACCGCGACGGGTGACGCAGCTTGGCCATGGTCTTCGACTCGATCTGGCGGATCCGCTCGCGGGTCACGCCGAAGGTGTCGCCGATCTGGTCGAGCGTCTTCGGCTGGCCGTCGCCGAGGCCGAAGCGCATGCGGATGACGCCCGCCTCGCGCTCGGAGAGCGAGTCGAGCAGGCTCTCGAGCTGCTTCTGCAGCATCGTGAAGCCCACGGCGTCGGCCGGCACGACCGCCTCGGTGTCCTCGATGAGGTCGCCGAACTCGCTGTCGCCGTCTTCGCCGAGCGGGGTGTGCAGCGAGATCGGCTCGCGGCCGTACTTCTGCACCTCGACGACCTTCTCGGGCGTCATGTCGAGCTCGCGGCTCAGCTCTTCGGGCGTGGGCTCGCGGCCCAGGTCCTGCAGCATCTGGCGCTGCACGCGGGCGAGTTTGTTGATGACCTCGACCATGTGCACCGGAATACGGATCGTGCGCGCCTGGTCGGCCATGGCGCGGGTGATCGCCTGGCGGATCCACCACGTGGCGTACGTCGAGAACTTGAAGCCCTTGGTGTAGTCGAACTTCTCGACCGCGCGGATGAGGCCGAGGTTCCCTTCCTGGATCAGGTCGAGGAACTGCATGCCGCGGCCGGTGTAGCGCTTGGCGAGCGAGACGACGAGTCGCAGGTTCGCGCCGAGCAGGTGGCTCTTGGCGCGCTGGCCGTCGCGAGCGACCCAGGAGAGCTCGCGACCCAGCTGGGTGCGCTTCTCCTTGTCGTCCATGTGCGAGAGCTTCTCTTCGGCGAACAGCCCGGCCTCGATGCGCATCGCGAGCTCGACCTCCTGCTCGGCGTTGAGCAGCGCGACCTTTCCGATCTGCTTGAGGTAGTCCTTGACGGGGTCCGCAGTGGCGCCCGTGATGGTCGTCGAGTAGACGGGGACCTCGTCGTCCTCGTCGGCTGCGCGCAGCACGATGGCGCCGGTGGGCAGCGGCTCGGTCATCTCAGGAGCGGCCGGCTTGCCCTCCGTGTCCTCGGACTCCTCGCCCTCCTCGGTGCTCGCAGCGGTGTCGGTGTCGGCCGCGGTCTCGGCGTCCGCCTCGGCCTCGACGACGTCGCCGTCTTCGAGCTCCTCATCGACGGCCTCGTCCTCGCCGACCTCGTCGGTCGCGGCGGCCTTCTTGGTGCTGGCGCGCTTCGTGGCCGTCGCCGTCTTCGCGGCGCCGGTCTTCTTGGCGGCGGTCTTGCGCGCGGCCGGCTTCTTGGCAGGGGCGGTCTCTTCGACCTCGGGAGCCTCGGGTGCGGCGGTCTTGGGAGCCATGGTGGTCCACCTTCCGTCCGTATTGCGGACATTACAAAGGCCCATGTCAAGTCCGGGTGGTGACGACGCCGCTGTCATTCAGCTGGCGCCCCGCGAACATGAACGGGTCCTGAAGTTCAAGTATGACACAGGCCCCGGGTGCCGAGCATCAGCCTCGCGCAGCCTTCCGACGGGCCCAAGCGTCATTGAATGCAACCCAGATCGGGGCCACGCGTATTCCCTCTTCGTCCAACATCCGCCGGCGCGTGCGGCGCCGCGAGCGGATGACGCCGACGGTGCCGACGCCGAGCACCACGAAGACGATGAGGAACGCCACCCGGAAGGACGACAGCGAGTACAGCGGCTGCCCGAAATGCGAGTTCGCGAGGTCGAGCAGTGAGCCGATCACGTAGATCATGACGAAGCTCGCGCTGAAGCCGCCGACGTTCACGACTCCGTTGGCCGAGCCGAGCGCGTGCAAGGGGTTCGAGGTGCGGGCGAAGTCGAAGCCGACCGCCGAGCCGGGGCCGCCGACGCCGATCAGCACGAGCATGACGAGCACGACGGCCAGGGGCGGCCTGCCGGGCCAGAGCAGCATGACCGCCCAGATCACCGCCATCGCCCCGACGACCATGAGGACGATGTTCGAGCGGCGCAGAGGATGGCGCCCGGTGAGCACGCCGAGGAACGGGCCGACGACCATTCCCGCGATCACGGGGACGACGAGCAGAACGGATGCCTCGGACCGCGGGTACCCGAGGCCGAAGACGAGATACGGCAGACCCCACATCAGCGTGAACATCGTCATGGGGCTCATCGTCACGAAGTGCGACCAGAACCCGAGCTGCGTGCCGGGGCGGCGCAGGCTCTCGCCCAGTTGGCGCAGCGACTGGGTCCAGCTCTCGGGGCGCGGCCCCTCCTGCGCGTCCGCGGGCCGGTCGACGACCAGGATCGAGACGAGCACGAGGCCGAGAACGACGAAGCCGGCCGCGGAGAGGAACGCGGGAGTCCACCCCTGTTCGTGCAGCAGCGCAGCGAACGGCACGGCGGAGAGGACCTGGCCGAGCTGGCCGGCGTTGCTGACCCATTGGACGGCCACCGGCACGGTCGGCCCGGGGAACCAGGAGCTGACGAGCCGGATGACCGAGAGGAAGATCGTCGCGTCACCGGCGCCGACGAAGACCCGCCCCACGATCGCATCGCCGATGTTCGGCGAAAGCGCCACGACGATCTGCCCGACGGCCATGAGCCCGAGGCCGCCGATCATCATGCGGCGCGGGCCGAAGCGGTCGAGGAGCACGCCGAAGGGGATCTGCGCGCCCGCGTAGACGACGAGCTGCAGCACCGCGAGCATCGACAGCACCGCGGCATTCGCGTGGAAGCGCTCTGTCGCCGAGACGCCGGCGACGCCGATGGTGGTGCGCTGCGTGATCGCCACCAGATACGCGACGAGCCCGGTCGCATAGACCAGGGCTCCGCGGCGGCTCACTCAGTCAAGGCTATCGCCTGCGTCGTCGTTGCCGTGACGGCGCTGGTGCGCCAGGAACTGCTCGAGCTCGGCCGCGATCTCGTCAGCGGTCGGCAGGTTCCCGGCATCCCCCATGCCGCGCTTCACCGGGTTGTCCTGCATATAGGTGTCATGACGCTCTTCGAGGGCGCCGACGAGGCGCTCGAGCTCGGCGTTGCTCTGCACCTGCTCGTTGATGTTGGCGATGAAGTCGTTGTCATCGGCGCGCAGGAAGTCCGTCGGGAAGACGAGCCCGGTCGACGCGGCGATGCTCTGCAATGCGGTGATGAGCGCCGCCGGGTACTCGGTGTCGCCGAGATAGTGCGGGACAAGAACGATGAAGCCCGTCGTCGGGTGGTTCCGCTCGGTGAGGCGGTACTCGATCAGGTGCATCGCGGTCGCCGGCGCCTGCGTTCGCGGGCGCCACACCGACAGCTGCTCGATGAGCTCGGCGTTGTTGCCGCTGACGGTGACCGACAGCGGTCGTGTATGCGGCACCGGCATCGGGATCGCATGCACCCACGTCGTGCTCGCCACCTCGAGGGTCTCGACGAGGCCGACGACCGCGGCGCTGAACGCTTCCCATTCGAAGTCGGGCTCGTAGCCGTGCAGGAACAGGAACGGGCGGCCGACCTCGTCGTCGACGAGGTAGAGCGCGAGCTTCGGCGGCGCGTACTCGGTCAGGTGGTCCTGCTCGAACTGGATGGTCGGCCGGCGTGCCCGGTAGTCGAGCAGGATGTCGTTGTCGAACAGAGCGACCAGCTCGTGATGCGGCAGGTTCTCGAGGGTGTAGGCGCCCAGCTGCGACACCGCCCCGCCGGCGTCGGCGAACCCGGTGAGACCGGCGACGAGCGGCAGCCCGGCCGGCACGTCCATGGCGGCGGCGGTGAGCTCGTAAAGTTCCCGGGGGTTGCGCATCCTTCAACTTTATTCGCGGTGCGCACGCGACTCGGGGAGCGTCGTGATGCCGAGAGCGAACAGCCCCCAGAGGCGGTCGATAGGGTTCTGACATGACCGCAGCCGAGCTCACCGTTGTTCCTGAGGTGGCCGCCGCCGACGCCGAGATCCTGGTGTTCGCCGCGACGGCCGACAAGCCCAGCCCCGCCCTCGTTGCCCCCCAGCTGGCCCCCGAGCTGGCCGAGGCGGTGAGCGCGCAGCTGCCGCTCATCGGCTTCACCGGCGGCGCCGACGAGCTGGCGCGTGTCGCGGTCGACGGCCGGCCCTACGCCGTCATCGGCGTCGGGAAGAAGGCCACTGTCGACACCCTGAGGAGCGCGGCAGGCTCGGCCGTCCGCCAGCTGGCCGGCGCGGCATCCGTCGCCCTCGCGCTCACCGACGACGACGCGCTGCTGCCCGCCGTGCTGACGGGCGCGGCGTTGGGGTCGTACGCCTACGACGCGTACCGCTTCGCGAGCAAGGCCGCGCAGAAGGCGCCGGTCGAGCGCATCCAGGTGGTGAGCGGCGTGACGGATGCCTCTGCCGCTGTCGCCCGTGCCAACGTGGAGGCCTCGGCCGTCGCCCTCGTGAAGGACCTCTTCAATCAGCCGCCGCTCGACCTCTACCCCGAGACGTTCGTGCACGCGGCCCGAGAGGCGGTCGGCCACCTGCCGGTCGACGTGCAAGTGTGGGACGAGCAGGCACTCGCCGACGAGGGCTTCGGGGGCATCCTCGGCGTCGGTCAGGGCTCGAGCCGGCCGCCGCGCCTCGCAAAGCTGAGCTACGCGCCCGACGGCGCGACGGCGCACGTCGCGCTCGTCGGCAAGGGCATCACCTTCGACTCCGGCGGCCTGTCGCTCAAGCCGCCGACGGGAATGATCGGGATGAAGGGCGACATGACGGGTGCGGCCGTCGCGCTCGCAGCGCTGCGCGCCGTCGCCGAGCTGCAGCTGCCGGTGCGGGTCACGGCCTGGCTCTGCCTCGCCGAGAATATGCCGTCGGGCACCGCGATCCGCCCGGGCGACGTGCTGCGCATTCGCGGCGGGAAGACGGTCGAGGTGCTCAACACCGATGCCGAAGGACGTCTCGTGATGGCCGACGGCCTCGTCGCGGCGAGCGAGGAGCAGCCCGACCAGATCATCGACGTCGCGACGCTGACCGGAGCCAAGGTCACGGCCCTCGGCGTGCGCTACTCCGCGGTGATGGGCGACGACGAGCTCGTCGCCGAGCTGCGGGAAGCCGCGGCCGAGACCGGCGAGCTGTTCTGGCCGATGCCGCTGCCCGATGAGCTGCGCGCCACCATCAACTCCGGCCTCGCCGACATCGCCAATGCAAACCCCGGCGTCCCCGCCGGCGGCATGCTGCTCGCCGGAATCTTCCTGCGCGAGTTCGTCGGTGCGCAGGGCGACGGCGACGACGCCGCCCGCATTCCGTGGGCGCACCTCGACATCGCCGGCTCGGAGGAGAACAAGGGCGGCGCGTACGGGTTCACCGGCAAGGGCGGAACAGGCGTGGCCGTGCGCCTGCTCGTGCGCCACGCGGAACGCCTCGCCGCCGGCGCAAAGGCGTGACGCTAGAGTCGCCTGCCGTGGCAGACCACACCTTCGACCTCGTCGTCCTCGGCGGCGGCAGCGGGGGCTACGCCGCAGCACTGCGCGCCGCCGAGCTCGGCTCGCGCGTCGCTGTGATCGAGAAGGACAAGGTCGGCGGCACCTGCCTGCATCGGGGGTGCATTCCGACGAAGGCTCTGCTGCACAGCGCAGAGGTCGCCGACGCCGCTCGTGAGGCAGAGAAGTACGGCGTCCTCGTCAGCACGGAGGGCATCGACGCCGAGCGTCTCGCCACCTACCGCGACAGCGTGGTGGCGCGGAAGTTCAAGGGTCTGCAGAGCCTCATCCGGGCACGCGGCATCACCGTGGTGGAAGGCGAGGGGCGGCTCGTCTCCCCCACGTCGGTCGCCGTCGGCGCCGAGGTCTACACGGGCCGCAACGTCGTCCTCGCCACGGGAGCATCCCCGCGCCGTCTGCCGGGTCTCGAGCTCGGCGGGCGGGTGATCACGAGTGACGAGGCGCTGCGGCTCGACAGCATCCCCCGCAGCGTCGTCGTCCTCGGCGGCGGGGTGATCGGGGTCGAGTTCGCGAGCCTCTGGCGGTCGTTCGGCGCCGAGGTCACCATCGTCGAGGCCCTGCCCCACCTGCTTCCCGCCGAAGACGAGGCGATCAGCAAGGGGCTCGAGCGCGCTTTCCGGCGCCGCGAGATCGACTTCCGCCTCGGTGTGCCGCTCCGCGGCGTCGAGCAGACGGACGCCGGCGTGCAGCTCGTCCTTGAGAACGGCGACTCCATCGAGGCGGAGCTTCTGCTCGTCGCGATCGGCCGCGGCCCCGTGACCGCGGGGCTCGGGCTCGAAGACATCGGCGTGCAGCTCGATGGCGGTTTCGTGGTCACGGACGATCGGCTGCGGACATCCGTGCCCGGCGTGTACGCCGTCGGCGACGTCGTCGCCGGGCCGCAGCTCGCCCACCGCGGATTCCAGCACGGCGTGTTCGTCGCCGAGGAGATCGCCGGGCTCTCGCCCGTCGCGATCGACGACGCGCTCATTCCGCGTGTGGCGTACTGCAGCCCCGAGGTCGCGTCGGTCGGGCTCACCGAGGCGGCTGCCGTGGCGCGATACGGTGCGAGCGCGATCTCGTCGTACGAATACAGCCTCTCCGGAAACGCGCGCAGCGAGATCCTGGGCACCAACGGCGTCGTGAAGATGGTGCGCGTGACCGGCGGCGCCGTCGTCGGCGTCCACCTGATCGGCGCGCGGGTGGGCGAGCTCATCGGCGAGGCTCAGCTCGCCGTCGGCTGGGACGCGTACCCCGAGGACGTCGCGCCCTTCATCCATGCCCACCCGACGCAGAACGAGGCGCTCGGCGAGGCATTCCTCAAGCTCGCGGGCAAGCCGCTGCACGCACTGTGAGCCCACAACGTGGCAATAAGCTAGTTCTCAACTGAAGGTCTAAGGAGACAGTCTCATGAGCGAATCCGTCAGCCTCCCGGCACTCGGCGAGAGTGTCACAGAAGGCACGGTTACCCGCTGGCTCAAGAACGTCGGCGACCGCGTCGAAGTCGATGAGCCCCTGCTGGAGGTGTCGACCGACAAGGTCGACACCGAGATCCCCTCGCCGGTCGCCGGCGTGATCGAGGCGATCCTCGTGCAGGAGGATGAGACGGCCGAGGTCGGC
>NZ_JBLRDT010000268.1:0-2711 GCF_057512245.1 Gryllotalpicola sp. CP2-P1 | reverse complement strand
TCGAGCGGCCGCCGGTGCGCATTCCCGCGTCGCGCTACAAGGACTTCGTGAGCGCCCCAGAGGCGACGCTGCAGAGCCTCACGCGGCCGATGCCCGAGCGTCCCTACAAGGCCACCCGCATCGGCACGCTCTTCCACGCCTGGGTCGAACGGCGCGCCGGCGTGTTCGGCCAGACCGAGGTGATCGACGCCGCCGAGTTCGAGCGCGACGACCTGACCCCCGAGAACGAGGCAGATGCCGACCGCCTCGCCGAGCTCAAGGCGACCTTCGAGCGCAGCGAGTGGGCGAACCTCGCGCCGACCGAGGTCGAGATCGAGATCCACGCCCCGCTCGCCGGGCACGTGTTCGTCTGCAAGCTCGACGCCGTCTACCGGCTGCCGGGCGGCCGCACCCAGATCGTCGACTGGAAGACCGGGAAGGCGCCGGCCGACGACGACGATCTCGAGCGGAAGCAGTTCCAGCTCGCGCTCTACCGGCATGCCTACGCGACGTGGACGGGCGTCGCCCCCGAGTCGATCGACGCGGTGTTCTACTTCGTGGCGGACGACCGGGTCATCCGCCCCGAGCGGATCTACTCGTCGTCCGAGCTCGAAGAGCGCTGGCTCTCGACGTTCGCCGCCTCGTCGCTCTCCTCGACGGGCTCCATTCCGTCGGAGTGACCCGGTCGCTGCGACAGCAGCTGCTCGACCTCGGCGGCGTCGAGCACCGGGCCCGTGGCCTGCTCGAGCGGGTCGACGCCGTTCTGGTGCACCCGGTCGACGAGGGTGTCGAGCATCGACTCGGCATCGGCGATGATCGCCTGGTCGTGCAGCTCATGGCCGTGCAGCAGCCAGCGGGCGAGATCGAGTTCCGCGTGCAGCAGGGCGCGATGCTGCAGGCGCGGGTCGGGGGATGCCTGCCGGCCCATCTCGTACCACGAGAAGACCGCCTCTGCGGCATCCGGCTGCGCCCCCATCGCCCACGCGAGGTCGCGCGCGGGGTCGCCGACCGACAGCGCCGACCAGCCGATCACGGCCCGCACCGCGGTGTCGTCGACGAGCAGCGAGTCGGCCGACAGGGCGCCGTTGATCACGGTCGGCAGGAAGCGCCACAGCGACTGGTCGGCCGCGGCCTGATACCAGCGGCTGCGCAGGGCGGCGGGCAGCGAGCCCGTCTGCTGGGCGCGGTCGATCACGGTCATGACGGCGCGCTGCGCGTCTTCGGCCGACTGCTGCGGCAGCCCGGCCTCGAGCACGAACCCGGTCGGCAGGGAATGGATCGCGGCGATGGCCTGCCCCGCTGAGACGGCGATCTCGCCGTGCACGCGCGAGAGCTCGAGAGGGCGCCCCGGAAGGAAGTCGTAGACGACGGCCCGCGAGCCGTCGAAGGGGGACTGGCCGAGCGCCGTCGGCACCTCGAACGGCAGCCGCGAGCGGATGCCGCCCGTGAGCGCCCCGAGCGCGATCAGATCGGCGGCCTGCTCGGTCTCGGCGGCCTGCGTGCGCGGCACTCGGACGATGAGCTCGCGCCCCTCGGCCGTGCGCATGATCGCGGCGTCGTAGTCGCCGTGTTCCCCCGTCGTGTGCTCGCGGGTCGCGACCACCTCAAGGCCGGGAACCGCCGCCGTGGAGAGCGCGGCTAGAGTGAATGGGGTTCTGGCCATGCCCCTCAGGGTAGGCCCGCGCGGTCGAAGGGACACGGATGACACGTCGCACGGCGCTCGAGCCGCTCACGGGGCTCGTCGTCGATCGCGACGGCGAGCGCCGCGCCCGCCCCGAGCTGTTCGACGAGCTGCTCGCTGAGCCGCAGACCCGCATTCTGCCGCTGTGGCGCGGCCGGTCGCTCGTCACGGCGGGCGACGGCGCGGCATCCCTCGATCTCATCGAGCCCGACCGCCAGACGACGGCGCTCGTGCGCGTGTACTTGGGCCGCGTCGTCGAGACCGGAACGCCCGTGATCGCGGTGACGCTGACGGATGCCGCGGCGGCCGAGCTCGAGCCCGACGAGTCCCGCTGGGCGGGTCTGCGCGAGGCGGGGGCGGTGCTCGACGAGCGCGATTACGCCCTCTTCGTCGAGGCGGTCGCGATCACCAACTGGCACGAGTCGCACACGCACTGCCCCCGCTGCGGAACGCCGACGGTGGTCGAGCAGGGCGGCTGGGTGCGGCGCTGCTTCGTGGACGGCAACGAGGTCTTCCCTCGCACGGACCCGGCCATCATCGTGCGCGTGCTCGACGATGCGGGCCGCATCCTGCTCGGCAGCAACGCCATGTGGGAGAACAACCGCTGGTCGATCCTCGCGGGCTTCGTCGAGCCGGGCGAGTCGTTCGAGGCCGCGGTCATCCGCGAGGTGCATGAGGAGTCGGGCGTCGTGTGCGCCGCGCCGCGCTATCTCGGCTCGCAGCCGTGGCCGTTCCCCGCCTCGGTCATGATCGGCTTCGAGGCGCGCGCGGTCGCCCAGGGCGACGTGCCGACGACTCCCGACGGGCACGAGATCCTCGCGCTGCGGTGGTTCAGCCGCGACGAGCTGTGGGCCGAGCGCGGCGACCTGAAGCTTCCCGGCGGCTCGTCGATCGCCCACGCGATCATCACCGAGTGGTACGGCGGCCCGCTCGACCAGCCGCCGCCCGCCGAGGGGCACCGCGCAGCATGACGCCCGACGAGCTGCTGAACGGCCTGGACGCCGAGCAGCGGGTCGCCGCGGAAGCGCTGCTCGGGCCGGTGTGCATCCTC
>NZ_JBLRDT010000267.1:0-2711 GCF_057512245.1 Gryllotalpicola sp. CP2-P1 | reverse complement strand
CGACGCCGCATATCTCGAGCTCATTCGCGCATGCCAGGCGCGGATCGCGGCGGGCGATGCCTACCAGCTGTGCCTCACCGAGCAGTGGTCGACGCGGCGGCCGGCGGACCCGGTGGCGGTGTACCGGCGGCTGCGGCGGCTCGCCCCGAGTCACCACGGCGGGTTCCTTCGCCTGGGCGGGCGCGAGCTTCTGAGCGCGTCGCCCGAGCGCTTCGTCGAGGTGGGCCCGGACGGCCGCGCCGTGACCCGGCCGATGAAGGGCACACGGCCGCGGGCGGCAGAGCCGGCGGTCGACGCCGCGCTCGCCGCGGAGCTGCTCGCAAGCGAGAAGGAGCGGGCAGAGAACCTCATGATCGTCGACCTCGTGCGCAACGATCTGTCGAAGGTGAGCGAGCTGGGCTCGGTCGCGGTCGAGAGCCTCTTCGCGGTCGAGTCGTATCGCACGGTGCACCAGCTCGTCAGCACCGTGTCCGGTCGGCTCGCACCCGGGGCCGGCGCGGTCGGCGCCTTCGCGGCGCTCTTCCCCGCCGGGTCGATGACGGGGGCGCCGAAGCGCCGCGCGGTCGAGCTGCTGCAGGGGCTCGAGGGCGTGCCTCGTGGGGCATACGCCGGGGCGTTCGGCTACTTCGCGGCCGACGGCTCCGCCGACTTCGCGACGACGATCCGCACCATCGTGATCGAGGGCGAGCGCGCGACGTTCGGCACGGGCGGCGGCATCACCTCGTCATCGGACCCGGCCGCAGAGCTCGCCGAGATGAAGCTCAAGGCGGCGGCGCTGATCGCGGCGCTCGGGGCGGGCGACCGCTAGAGCGGTCGTGCACGCGCCCCTGCCAGAGCGACACCCCGACCGCGGCGGCCACGAGCAGGCCGCCTGCGCCGGCGAACCACGACGCGAGGTCGACGTTCTGCTTCACGAGGCTGAACCGGCTCGGCAGCGCGTCGAGCGCGTTCTTCAGCTGGTCGGCGTTCTGCGCCCGGTGATAGGTGCCGCCCGTGGTCTTCGCGATCTGCTGCAGGGCCCGCTCGTCGATCTGCAGCAGGCTGCTGCCGCCTCGCCCGTCGAAGCCGCCCGCGCCCGGCCCGAAACCGCCCCCGCCGAAGCCGCCGGGGCCGTCGTTCAGCTGACTGCCCGGGCACACGAGCGGCGCAGGATTCCTCGTGCCGAAGCCGATCGTGAAGACCCGCACATCGCGGGCGGCGGCGAGGCGCGCCGCGAGCTGGGGGTCGGCGCCCTGCGTGTTGGCGCCGTCGGTCAGCAGCACGATCGCGTCGGGCGCGAAGCCGCCGCCGTCGGGCGAGGGCGGCTCGGCGGGCGGCGCGAGATTCACGCCGGTCGGGGCCACCGCGGGGTCGACCTTCGCGATCTCGTCGAGCGAGGTGATGATCGCCTGGCCGATGGCGGTGCCCCGCGAGGTCGTGAGACCCGTGAGCGCGTCGCCCAGCGCGCGGGTGTCGTCGGTGGGCGGCACGAGCACGCCGGCTGTCCCCGCGAACGTCACGAGCCCGATCTTCGGGCCGCCGCGCAGCGAGTCGACGAACGAGCCCGCCTGCTGCGCGGCCGCGGTGATGCGGTTCGGGTCGACGTCCGTCGAGCACATCGAGCCCGACACGTCGAGGGCGAGCATGATCGTCGACGACTTCGAGGGGACGTGAACGGATGCCTGCGGCCGCGCGGCGCCGACCGCGAGCACCGCCACGCCCGTGAGCAGCAGGGCGGCGGGAATCCGCCTCGCCCAGCTGCCGCGCCGCGGCAGAGCCTGCCGCACCAGCGCGATCGACGCGACGCGGATCGCCGCCCGGCGCCTGCGCCGACGCAGCCCCCACGCGAGCAGCAGCACCAGCGGAACGAGCAGCAGCGCGAGCAGCGCCCAGGGCCACGTGAACGACACCTCACACCACCCGCCCCGTGCCGACGACGGTGAGCAGCGCGCCCGCGAGCAGCAGGGCGAGCGCGACGGCGATGAACGCGGCGCCGAGCGGCAGCGGCTCGTGCACGATCGTGAGCCGCAGGTCGATCGAGTCGGCGACGCTGCCGAGCTGCTTCGCGTCGGATGCGGGGTGATAGCTGCCGCCCGTGATCTGCGAGATCTGCGTGAGGGCGTCGGCGTCGAGGGCCGATTCCATGCGGAATCCATCGGCCTCGACGATCGTGCCGGCCGGGGTCCCGACCCCGACCGTGTCGATGTGCACGCCGGATTGCGCGGCGAGCTGCGCGGCGGATTCGGTGTCGACCCCGCCCGCACCCATGTTCTGCCCGTCGCTGAACAGAACGATCGTCGCATTGGCCCACCAGCCGAGCTGCGGCAGGTTGCCGTCCTTCCCGATCGTGACCGTCTTGCCCGTGATGGTCGAGAGCGACCCGATGATCGCGGCGCCGAGCGAGGTGCCGCCCGAGACCGTCAGCCGATCGATCGCGTTCACGGCCCGGGCGTGGTCCGGGCTCGGACGAGAGGTGACGAGCGCGCCCTGCTCGAACGCGACGACGCCGATGTCGACCGAGTCGGGCTGGGCGGCGATGAACTGCCGGGCCGCCTTCTGCGCCGCGGCGATGCGGGTCGGCTGCACGTCGTCGGCGATCATCGACTGCGAGACGTCCATGGCGAGGATCACGGTGCCCGAGGCGCGCGGCGTGGGCACGGATGCCGCGGGCCCCGCCGCACCGACGGCGAGGACCGCCACGCCCGCGATCGTGAGCCAGAGCCCCACCGTGC
>NZ_JBLRDT010000266.1:0-2720 GCF_057512245.1 Gryllotalpicola sp. CP2-P1 | reverse complement strand
TACGCACCGGCCGCCGGCGTCGCGGTCGTGGAGCGGGACAGTACGGCGCGGCCCGCCGCCGGGCGGTACAACATCTGCTACCTCAACGCCTTTCAGACGCAGCCCGGCGAGCTGCCCGCCTGGAAGAAGCGGCACCCGCAGCTGCTGCTGCGCCACGACGGCAGGCTCGTGACCGACCCGGACTGGCCCGATGAGGTTCTGCTCGATACCTCCTCCGCGGCGAAGCGCTCGGCGCTGGCATCCGTCATCGGCGCACGGATCGCGCACTGCGCGGCCGCCGGCTTCGACGCGGTCGAGCCCGACAACCTCGACTCATGGACCCGCTCGCACCAGCTGCTCACCGCCGACGACAACGTGCGGTTCGCCGCGATGCTCGCCCGCCGCGCACATGCAGCGGGCCTCGCGATCGCGCAGAAGAACGCCGGTGAGCTCGGGCCCCGCGGGCGCACCGAGGCGAGCCTCGACTTCGCCGTCGCCGAGGAATGCCAGGTCTACGGCGAGTGCGGCGACTACACCGCGGTCTACGGCTCGCACGTCATCGAGATCGAGTACACCGACAACGGCCGGGCCGCCTTCACGCGCGCCTGCGCCGCCCGCGGTCGCACCGTCTCGGTCCTGCTGCGTGACCGCGATGTGGTGCCGAGCGACGACCCCGCCTATGTCTCGCGATGGTGCTGACGTGGCGCGGAGGGCAAGACGCTAGCGTTTAACGCATGACCGCTCAGGATTCCGCGCAGACCGAGGCCGACGAGGCCCGCGACGCGACACCCGCCTTCTCTGAGCTCGGCCTCAGCGACCCGGTGCTCAAAGCTCTGAAGGATGTCGGCTACGAGACGCCCTCGGCGATCCAGGCGGCGACCATCCCGCTGCTGCTCGAAGGGCGCGACGTCGTCGGCCTCGCCCAGACCGGAACGGGCAAGACAGCGGCGTTCGCGCTGCCGATCGTCTCGCGCCTCGACGTCTCGCAGAAGAGTCCCCAGGCCCTCGTGCTGTCGCCCACGCGCGAGCTCGCGCTGCAGGTGTGCGAGGCGTTCGAGAGCTACGCCGCGCACCTGCGCGGTGTGCACGTGCTGCCCGTCTACGGCGGCCAGGGCTACGGCGTGCAGCTTTCGGCGCTGCGCCGTGGCGTGCACGTCGTCGTCGGCACACCGGGCCGCATCATGGACCACCTCGACAAGGGCACGCTCGACCTCTCCGAGCTCAAGTACCTCGTGCTCGACGAGGCCGACGAGATGCTGAAGATGGGCTTCGCCGAAGACGTCGAGACGATCCTCGCCGAGACGCCCGACGAGAAGCAGGTGGCCCTGTTCTCGGCGACCATGCCGGCCTCCATCCGCCGCATCTCCAAGAACTACCTGCGCGACCCCCAAGAGGTCACGGTCAAGACCAAGACCACGACCAGCGCGAACACGACCCAGCGCTACCTGGTGGTGTCGTACCCGCAGAAGGTCGACGCCCTGACGCGCATCCTCGAGGTCGAGAACTTCGACGCGATGATCGTCTTCGTCCGCACCAAGAACGAGACCGAGACGCTCGCCGAGAAGCTGCGGGCCCGCGGCTACACGGCGGCCGCGATCAGCGGCGACGTGCCGCAGGCACAGCGCGAGCGCACGGTCGAGCAGCTCAAGTCCGGCAAGCTCGACATCCTGGTCGCGACGGATGTCGCAGCCCGCGGCCTCGACGTCGACCGCATCAGCCACGTCGTCAACTACGACCTGCCGATCGACACCGAGTCCTATGTGCACCGCATCGGCCGCACCGGCCGCGCGGGCCGCAGCGGCGCCGCGATCAGCTTCGTGACCCCGCGCGAGCGCCGCATGCTCACCGCCATCGAGAAGGCGACGCGCCAGCCCGTCACCCAGATGCAGCTGCCGACCGTGGAAGACATCAACTCGACGCGCCTCAGCCGCTTCGACGACGCGATCACCACCGCGCTCGAGCAGGCGGACCGCATCTCGGCGTTCCGCGACATCATCGGCCACTACGTCGAGCACCACGATGTGCCCGAGGCGGATGTCGCGGCGGCACTCGCCGTCGTGGCGCAGGGCGACGAGCCCCTGCTCCTCTCCCCCGACGACGTGCTGAAGCTGCCGGCCGAGCGCGACGAGCGCCGTGGCCGCGGCGAACGGGGCGACCGTCCCGAGCGCGGTGACCGCTCGCGCCCCGCCGGCCGCCGAGACCGCGGTGAGCGCACGGCCGCCCTCGCGCAGTACCGCATCGAGGTCGGCAAGCGCCAACGCGTGGAGCCGCGCCAGATCGTCGGGGCGCTCGCGAACGAGGGCGGGCTGAGCCGCGACGACTTCGGGGCGATCAAGATCTTCCCCGACTTCTCGCTCGTCGAGCTGCCCGCCGAGCTGGGCGGCGAGACGCTGCGCCGCCTTGAGGACACGCGGATCGGCGGCCGCCTCATCGAGCTCAAGCCCGATCGCGGCCGCAAGCCGCGCGCGCCCCGGCACGGATGACGGGCGAGGGGGCGCCCCGGGCCGAGTACCTCGCCGACGGCATCCTGTTCGACATGGACGGGACGCTCGTCGACTCGACCGCGGTGGTCGAGGCGGCGTGGGCGCGGTTCGCCGATCGCTTCGGGCTGCGGGTCGCCGACATCCTCGCCTATTCGCACGGGCGGCTCACGGTCGACACCGTGCGCCGCTTCCTGCCGGCCGGCGATGACGTCGAAGCCGTCGTCCGCGACATGCAGCAGTGGGAGCTCGTGCGCACGG
>NZ_JBLRDT010000265.1:0-2785 GCF_057512245.1 Gryllotalpicola sp. CP2-P1 | reverse complement strand
ATCGGGCTGCCGCAGGAGGTCTACGACGAGGTCGGCGCCGAGATCGAGGGCGCCGCGCGAGTGGTGGCCGGGGCGCTGCTCGCGACCCGGGCGGGTGCGGCGCAGGCATCCGTTCTCACCCCGCAGAAGCGGGGACCCGCGCTGTCGTTCACGTTCCCGCGGCTGTGATCGGTGGGTCTCGCAACTTAAACCTGCGCGTAACCCGGCCCCATGGAACTGACTCAGCTTCTGTCATAGGCTTGTGCCCCACAAGGGGGGCGCTTCCGGGCACTCTCCCGACCACTGTGACCGACCACACAGAGGCGGAATATCCATGGCTGACCACGTGCTGGTCGGCGTCGAACCTATGGCGTCGTCCAAACGCATGACCGGGGACTGGCGAAAGGGCTATGCCCGCCGCCTGACGATCACCGACGCGCTCGCGTTGGTCTGGGTCGTCTTCGGCGTCCAGATCCTCTGGCTCGGAATCGACACCCGGGCGCAGACCGACGAGCTGCTCGGCTCGCACGCCGGCATCAGCTATTCGCTGATCTCGCTGCTCATCGTCGTGCTCTGGGTCGCCGCCCTCGGCCTCTACGACACCCGCAGCGCGCGCACGATCGGCACGGGAAGCGCCGAGTACACGCGGGTCGTCAATGCGTCGGTGCGTCTGTTCGGCCTCATCGCGATCGTCGCCTTCGTGCTCAAGATCGACCTGGCACGCGGCTACGTGCTGATCGCGCTGCCGGTCGGGGCGCTCGTGCTGCTCGCCATCCGCTGGATGTGGCGGCAGTGGCTGCACGTCCAGCGCGAGCTCGGCGGCTACTCGTCGCGCGTGCTGCTCGTCGGCTCGGCGGCCTCCGTCGCCCAGACCGCAGCCGAGCTCATCAACCAGCCCGACGCCGGCTATCGCGTCGTCGGCGCGTGCCTCTCGCCCAGCGACCGCGTGGCGCCGCTCGCCGAGCACGCGATCCCCGTGGTCGGAACCCTCGACGACGTTCCCGGCGCGATGGAGCTCAGCGACGCCGACACCGTGATCATCACGAGCAGCGACGAGCTGCCGAACGACCGGGTGCGCCGCATCAGCTGGGGGCTGCAGCCCGGCCGCCAGCACCTCGTCGTGGCGCCCAGCATCATCGACGTCGGCGGTCCGCGCATCCACACGCGCCCGGTGGCGGGGCTGCCGCTGATGCACGTCGAGACGCCCCGCTACGAGGGGGCGAAGCTCGTGGCCAAGCGCGCCTTCGACCTCGTCGTCGCGGGGCTGCTCGTCGTGCTGCTGTCGCCCGCCCTGATCGCGATCGCCCTTGCCGTGCGCGTCGACTCGCAGGGCCCGGTGCTGTTCAAGCAGGAGCGCATCGGCCTGAACGGCCGTCCGTTCCGCATGCTCAAGTTCCGCTCGATGGTGCCCGACGCCGAGGCTCGGCTCGCGGCGCTGCGCGGCGAGTCCGAGGGCAACGGCGTGCTGTTCAAGATGAAGCGCGACCCGCGCATCACCCGCGTCGGCCGCGTCCTTCGCCGCTACAGCCTCGACGAGCTGCCCCAGCTGTTCAACGTGCTGGGCGGCTCAATGTCGCTCATCGGGCCCCGCCCGTCGCTCGAGCGCGAGCTCACCCAGTACGAGGAGCACACCCACCGCCGCTTCCTCGTGAAGCCCGGCATCACCGGGCTGTGGCAGGTCAGCGGCCGCTCGAACCTGACGTGGGAGGAATCCGTGCGCCTCGATCTGTACTACGTCGAGAACTGGTCGATGACCGGCGATCTGACCATTCTGTGGCGCACCGCGAAGGCGGTGATCGCCCGCGACGGCGCCTATTGACGACCGAGCTGCGCGCCCGACCGCGCGCAGTGCAACACGGATGTGAGGGAGACGCATCGTGCCTTCTGTTGCCATCATCGGCTCGCGGGGCTACCCGAGCTATTACGGCGGTTTCGAGACGCTCGTGAGGCGGCTCGCGCCGCACCTCGCCGACGCCGGCTGGGATGTGACCGTCTACGGCCGCCCCGGCCTCAAGACCGACGACCCCGACCTCGACCCGCGGGTGCGCTCGCGCGTCACGGCCGGCATCGAGTCGAAGAAGTTCAGCACCCTGTCGTACGGCCTGACCTCGACGGTCGACGCGTTCGTGCGCAAACCCGACGTCGCGCTCGTGCTCAACTGCGCGGTCGGCTACTGGCTGCCCATCCTGAAGGCACGCGGCATCCCCAGTGTCGTGAACGTCGACGGCATCGAGTGGGAGCGCGGCAAGTGGGGCAGGTCGGCGCGCGCCGTGTTCCGTACGGGCGCCAAGCTCACCGCGCGGTACGCAGACGAGCTCGTCTTCGACGCGCGGGCCATCGGCGCCTACTGGCGCGAGAACTTCGGGCGCGACGGCGTCTTCATTCCCTACGGCGGCGACCCGAGCGGCGAGCTGCCCGTCGAGCCCGGGCTCGAGCACGGCAAATACGTGCTGATCGTGGCGCGCTTCGTCGCCGAGAACACGATCAATGAGTTCGTGGATGCCGCACAGCAGCTGGCCGCCGACCACGACGTGGTCTTCGTCGGGTCGTCGGGCTATGGCGGCGAGATCGAGGAGCGCGTCGGCCGGCTCGCGGCCTCGAACCCGCGGGTGCACTGGTTCGGGCACGTGAAGGACGACCGGCGGCTGCACAGCCTGTGGCAGCACGCGGGCGCGTACTTCCACGGGCACAGCGTCGGCGGGACCAACCCCGCACTCGTGCAGGCGATGGCTCTCGGCGCGCCGATCGTCGCCCGCGACACGGTCTACAACCGCGAGGTGCTCGGCGGGTCCGGGCTGCTGGTGCC
>NZ_JBLRDT010000264.1:0-2795 GCF_057512245.1 Gryllotalpicola sp. CP2-P1 | reverse complement strand
TCTCGTGCGACGGCTCAGGAGTCGATGAGCACCTGATCGAGCGCCACCGGCACGGGCAGCGGCAGCTCGACCCGCCGCTGCAGGACAGGCAGCGACTGCTGCTCATGCTCGATCAGGTGGGCGGCGAGCTCGGGGAACTGCGCCGCGACCAGGCGCTCGGCGAGATCTTTATCGGCGATCAGGTCGGCGTGCGGAATGTCCACGGTTCCTCCATAGGAAACCCATGAGCGCGCCATGGGCCCGGCTCGGGAAGCAGGGCTGTGATGGCTGTCATGAGCGAGATCAACGGTAGCGGTGCAGGCAAAGACCACTTCACGAAGCGGCAGACGCTGCTGGTCGCGGCGAGCACCGTGGTCGCTGCGGCGCTCGGCGTCGGGTGCGTCTTCGCTGTACAGGACGCGTTCGCGGCGGGTGACGCGTCGAGCGCGCAGCAGTACACGGGCCAGCCGGCCGCAGGGCTGCATGGCGGGTATGGGTATGGCGGCGGGTACGGGGGCGGCGCTTCCGGCCAGTCGGGCTCGAGCTCGGGTTCCGCCGGCTCGGCCTCAGGTGCGGCGTCCGGGTCCGGCAGCGACGCCGACCCCTTCGGCGGCAACGCCTACGGTCAGGCATCCGGCACCACGACGGCCGCGACGGCGGCGCAGTCGCGCGGCGTCGTCCTGATCGACACCCAGCTCGGCTATCAGAGCGCGGAAGCGGCAGGAACGGGCATCGTGCTCACGGCGAGCGGCGAGATTCTCACCAACAACCACGTCATCGAGGGCGCGACCTCGATCACGGTCACCGACGCGGGGAAGACCTACACCGCGACCGTCGTGGGCGACGACCCCACCGACGACATCGCGGTACTTCAGCTGCAGGGAGCCAGTGGATTGGCGACGGCGAGCCTCGACACGACGCACACGGTCAGCGAGGGCGAGGTGGTCACCGGAGTCGGGAACGCCGAGGGCGGCGGCACGCTCGTCGCCGCGACCGGCGAGGTGACGGGGCTCGACAAGACCATCACAACCGAGGCCGAGCAGTCGGCGGCATCCGAAACCCTGCACGGTCTCATCGAGACGGATGCCGCGATCGAGCCCGGTGATTCGGGCGGCCCACTCTTCGACTCGTCGAACAAGGTGATCGGCATCGACACGGCGGCCTCGAGCAGCGGGGCGGCAGACGGCTACGCGATTCCGATCACGACCGCGCTCGTCATCGCGAAGGAGATCGAGGCGGGCAATGCGGGCGGCAACATCAACATCGGCTACCCGGCCTTCCTGGGCATCGAGCTGGGCGAGATGGATGCCTCGGGCCTCGGCTCCGCGCAGGGCGACGCGTCCAGCGCGGGTGCTCAGATCGCCGGCGTCGTCGCGAACGGCCCCGCCGAGGAAGCGGGCCTCTCGGCCGGCGACGTGATCACGGCGATCGACGGCACGGCGGTCGACTCGGCCGACGCCCTGCAATCGGTGCTCACGGCCCACGCTCCGGGCGACGACGTGTCGCTGACCTGGACCGACACGGCGGGCCAGTCGCACACCGCGTCGGTCACCCTGACGCAGGGGCCGGCGGCCTAGGGCTCCGGTGCTGCGCGGTGCGGCGCGGTGCGGTGCAGTGGTGTGCGGTGCGCCGCTGCGCTCAGCGCCGGCCTTCGCAGCGGCCGCCTTCGGCGCTCACGGCGCGAGCAGACGGGCGACGCTCTCACGCAGCAGGGTTCGACGGGACTCATGGACCGACTCGGGCTCGTCGGCCGTCGCGGTGTAGACCTCGCTCGCCGCGGACCACGTCGATGCCATCGAGATGATCATGGTCAGCAGCGTGAAGGGGTCGCCCTGTCGAATGCGGCCCTCGGCCTGGGCTTCCGTGATGGCGGCGAGCTTCGCATCGTGGTCGCTGCCATCGAACCAGGTTCCGCTGCGGCGCCGCTCGAGCCGGACCCATGCGATCAGCCGCGTCAGCTCGGGGTGGCGCAGGTTCTCGTCGTAGACCTGCACGGCCCATTCCGGGATCCGCTCGACGTCGAACGGGATGGCTGCCGTCGTGCTCGTGACCCGGTCGGCGATGACCGCGTCGAAGAGGCCGTCTTTGCTGCCGAAGTAGCCGTAGAGCTGCGCCTTGTTGGTCTGAGCCGCAGCGGTGATGCGTTCGACGCGCGCGCCGGCGATGCCGAACTCGGCGAACTCGGCAGCCGCGGCGTCGAGAATGCGCCGGCTCGTGGCCGCGCCTTTCTTCGTTGCGGGTTTGACGGCTGTGACGGGCATGCATCGACTTTACAGACCGAACGGTTTGCTTTTCTGACTGCGCGGGGTTAGCGTCGAAACAAACCGAACAGTCTGTTTTGAGGAGCATCTATGCGAACCACCACCGCCTGGCAGAGCCTCGACACGTCGACCGGGCTCGAGCGGGCAGTCATTGAGCGCCGCGAGCTGCGTGCCGACGACGTCGCGGTGCGCGTCGACTTCTGCGGCGTCTGCCACAGTGATCTGCACGCGCTCCACGGGCTCGTGGGCAAGCCGACGGACGGCCTCGTCCCTGGCCACGAGTTCACGGGCACCGTCAGCGAGCTGGGCTCGGCCGTGGCGGGGTTCGCCGTGGGCGACCGCGTCGCCGTCGGCACGATCGTCGACTCGTGCGGCGAGTGCGCGATGTGCCGTGTGGGGCAGGAGAACTACTGCCTGAACGGCGTCGTCACGACCTACGGCGGTACCGACCGCATCGACGGCTCGACGACGATGGGTGGCTACAGCCGCGAGTACGTCGTGCGAGCCGACTTCGCCTACCCGCTGCCCGAGGGCCTGGATGCCGCTGCGGCGGCA
>NZ_JBLRDT010000263.1:0-2802 GCF_057512245.1 Gryllotalpicola sp. CP2-P1 | reverse complement strand
GGCGAGGCACAGTGGCTGCAGACGGCGCTGCGCGCCGCGACGGCACTGCCGCTGCGCGAGGGGCCGGCCGAAGCCGGTGCGGGCATCGTGCTCGCCCTCGCTCCTGAGCTCGGCGCAGAGGCGTACCGGCTGACGGTCTCGGCCGCAGGCATCCGCATCACTGCAGGGGACGCGGCCGGCGCGTTCTGCGCCGCGCAGACCGTGCTGCAGCTGCTGCCCCCGGCGATCTATCGCAGCGCGCCCGTTGCGGGCGTCGAGTGGTCGCTGCCGGCCGTCGAGATCGCGGATGCCCCGCGCTTCGGCTGGCGTGGCGCAATGCTCGACGTCGCCCGGCACTTCCTGCCGAAGCGCGAGGTGCTGCGCTTCATCGACCTGCTCGCGGTGCACCATCTCAACGTCCTGCACCTGCACCTCACCGACGATCAGGGCTGGCGCGTCGAGATCGCCCGCTACCCGCGGCTCACCGAGATCGGGTCGTGGCGCCGCGAGTCGCAGCTCGGCGCCGGGCCCGACGCCACCTTCGACGGGCGCCCCCACGGCGGGTTCTACACGCAGGACGACCTCCGCGAGATCGTCGCCTATGCCGCCGCGCGGCACATCGACGTCGTCCCCGAGATCGACGTGCCGGGGCACTCGCAGGCGGCCATCGCGGCGTACCCCGAGCTCGGCGTCACGGGGGAGCAGCTCGAGGTGTTCACCCGCTGGGGCATCAACGCGAACGTGCTCAGCATGGAGGAGTCGACGGTGCGGTTCTACCTCGACGTCTTCGACGAGCTCATGGAGATCTTTCCCAGCCGCTTCGTCGGCGTGGGCGGCGACGAGTGCCCGAAGGAGCTGTGGGAATCCGACCCGCGCACCCGCGAGCTGATGGCCGAGCGCGGGCTCGCGAGCGGCGAGGAGCTGCAGACCTGGTTCATCCGGCGCCTCGATGCGCACATCAGCGCGCGCGGTCGCCGTCTCTTCGGCTGGGACGAGGTCCTCGAAGGCGAGCTCGCCCCCGATGCCGCCATCGCCTCGTGGCGGGGCACGCGGGGCGCGGTCACCGCGGCCCGCCGCGGCCACGACGTCGTGCTGTGCCCCGACGACCAGGCCTACCTCGACTACCGGCAGTCGGATTCCCCGGACGAGCCGATCCCGGTCGCGATCGTGCTCACCGTCGAGGACGTGTACGCCTTCGACCCGGTGCTGCCAGAGCTCACGCCCGATGAGCAGAAGCACGTGCTCGGCGGCCAGGCGAACATCTGGACGGAGCACATGGACTCGCCCCGCACGGTCGACTACTTCGCGTTCCCGCGGCTGGCCGCGCTCGCCGAGGCGCTCTGGACGCCGGGGCCGAAGGATGTCGACGACTTCCTTGTGCGACTCGACCATCACCTCGGCCGCCTCGACGCCCTCGGTGTCGAATACCGGGCCGCGGAGGGGCCGCGCCCATGGCAGCGCCGCCCCGGTGTCGCGGGCCGGCCGAGCACGCGCGAGGAACGACAGGCCTACATGGAGGCCGTCACCGCCAACATCGCCGACTGAGCCCGGCGCGACGGCGGCCTGCCCGGCCGCCGCCTGAGAGAACGAGTGGAGAACCAGATGGAGATCGTGATCCTGCCGGATTCGGCGGAGGTGGGTCGGGTTGCGGCATCCGTGATCGCTGATGTGGTGGCGCGCAGGCCCGATGGTGCACTGGGCCTGGCGACGGGGTCGTCGCCGCTTGCGATCTATGACGAGCTCGCGCGTCGGGCGGCTGCTGGCGAGCTGGATTTCTCGCGCATGCGGGGGTTCGCGCTGGATGAGTATGTGGGGCTGGACTATGCGCACCCCGAGAGCTATCACGCGGTCATCGACCGCACGGTGACGAAGCCGCTGGGGATGGACCCCGAGCTGGTGTCGGTGCCTGACGGGTTGGCGCAGGACGTGCCGGCGGCGTGCGCGGCGTATGAGGCGGCGATCGATGCGGCCGGGGGGATCGACGTGCAGATCCTCGGCATCGGGGCGAACGGGCACATCGGGTTCAACGAGCCGACGTCGTCGCTGGCCTCGCGCACGCGGATCAAGACGCTGACGCCGAAGACGCGGGCGGACAATGCGCGGTTCTTCGATTCCCCGGAGGCGGTGCCGACGCATTGTGTGACCCAGGGGCTGGGGACGATCCTGCGGGCTCGGCGTCTGGTGCTGGTGGCGCAGGGGGAGGCGAAGGCCGAGGCGATCGCCGCCGCGGTGGAGGGGCCGGTGTCCGCGTCGTGCCCGGCGTCGGTGCTGCAGCTGCATGAGCATGCGACGGTCGTGATCGATGAGGGCGCGGCCTCGCGCCTGCACAACGCGGACTACTACCGCTACACCTGGGCTAACAAGCCCGAGTGGCAACGCTACTGAGCCAGAGGTCGAGGCCGGGAGCTTCGCGCGTCGTGCGCGGCGACAGTAGATGTCGTTTCGCCTGCCCCTGAACTTGGTGCGGCGACAGTAGATGTCGTTTCGCCTGCCCCTGAAGTTGGTGCGGCGACAGTAGAGGTCGTTTCGCCTGCCCCTGAACTTGGTGCGGCGACACTAGATGCTGGTCTCCGCGGCCGGAGCGGCATCTACTGTCGTCGGGTGGTGCGCCGGCGCGCGATTGCAACATCTAATGTCGCCCCGTGTGCGCGGTTTACGCGGTGGCCTCCGCGGCTACGCCCCGTCGAGCGCCGCGCTCGCCGCGGCGACGAGGCCGCCGTCGGTCACCCAGTGGTCGTGCTGCCGCCGCTTGGCAGACAGGTGCACGGCGGAGACGCCTGCGCCGACGAGCATGGGGATCGTCGCGGCCGAGACGCCGCCGCC
>NZ_JBLRDT010000262.1:0-2813 GCF_057512245.1 Gryllotalpicola sp. CP2-P1 | reverse complement strand
CACTGCGCGCGCCGCGCCCGGACTGAGCGCCGAGGACCTGCTCGCCGCCGTTCGTGCGGAGCTCGCCGCAGAGGGCGTGGCGGCAGCCGGCCCGGCCGCGCCGGTGGAAGAGGTGGTGGTCTCGTGAGCACGCTCAGGGACGGCATCCGCACGCTGCTGAATCCCCGCACGTATCTGCAGGCCCTCAAGCTCGCCAACTTCGCCGCCTACGCACACGTGGAGCAGCTTCGCCGGCTGCACCGTGGGGCCGGGGTGCGGATCGCGCCGAACGTGTCGTTCCGCAACGCAGAGCGCATCTGGGTCGGCGACGGCAGCCACCTCGGCGAGCACGGCGTGATCTGGGCGGGGAACTCTGCGGGCCGCATCGTGCTCGGGCCGAAGTGCCTGCTCGGGCCGAACGTGACGCTGACGGCGTCGAACTACGGGCTCGAGCAGGGCACGCCCGTGATGGACCAGCCCAAGGTCGAGCGCGACATCGTGCTCGGGGCCGACGTGTGGCTCGGCGCGAACGTGGTCGTCGTGGCCGGGGTGACGATCGGCGACGGCGCCGTAGCCGGCGCGGGGGCCGTCGTCACGAAGGACGTGCCGCCGAACGCGATCGTCGGCGGGGTGCCGGCGAAGCTGCTCGGCTATCGGCCCGTGCCCGATCCTCCAGCTGCCGCCCCGCGCGCCGACGCTCTCGCCGAGGAGCCCGCATGACCTCGCTCACCGTCGTGATCGTCAGCTACAACACGCGCGAGCAGACCCTCGCCTGCCTCGACTCGCTCGCCGCAGAGGCGGCCCGCGCGCCTGAGCTGCAGGTCACGGTGGTCGTCGTCGACAACGGCTCGGCCGACGGCTCGGTCGACGCCGTGCGGGCCGGGCATCCAGCGGCCCTCGTCATCGACGCGCGCGAGAATCTGGGCTTCGCGGCCGGTGTCAATCGCGGCGTCGCGCACGCGAGCGGCGAGTACGTGCTGCTGCTGAACCCCGACACGACGGTGCTGCCGGGTGCGCTCTCGGCCTTCGTGGGCTTCGCGGTGGCGCACCCCGAGCACGGGCTCTACGGCGGCCGCACCCTCGCCGCCGACGGCTCGCTCGAGCCGTCTTCCTGCTGGGGGGCTCCGAGCCTGTGGTCTCTGCTGTGCTTCGCCACGGGGCTCTCGACCGCGTTCGCCCGCTCGCGCGCGTTCGACCCCGAGTCGCTGGGGCGCTGGCAGCGCGACACCGTTCGCGAGGTCCCCGTGATCACGGGATGCCTGCTGCTCATGCGCCGCGCCGACTGGAACCGCCTCGGCGGAATGGACGAGCGCTTCTTCCTCTACGGCGAGGACGCCGAGTTCTCGCTGCGTGCGGCGGCCGCCGGAATGCGGCCCGTGATCGTGCCGGAGGCTGAGATCGTGCACACCGTCGGCGGTTCGACCTCCGAGAGCGGGCGGCAGCGGAACGGCCGCAAGATGAGCATGGTCATGGCGGGGAAGGCGACCCTGCTGCGGGCGCACTGGTCGCCCGGCCGGGCGCGCCTCGGCGTGGCGCTTCTCGAGGCGGGCGCGCTCACCCGCGGCCTGCTCGAGCGCGCCGTCGGCCGCTCGGGCGGCACCTGGGGCGAGGTCTGGCGGCGGCGGCGCGACTGGGCGCCGGGTTACCCTGCTGCGCGCCCGCGCCTCTTCGACGCATCCCCTGCCCCGGTCGTCACAAACGCGCGCTCCGGGGCCGGGAAACGCGCAAAAGCGACGACCGGGGGTGCAGACGGTGGGCTCGTGGTCGAGGCCGAGCCGGCGTTCCGCACCGAGCACGCGAATCCCTACACGGCGCGCCTCTACCGCAGCATGGCCGGACTCGGGGTGACGGTGCGCGACCTCAGCTACTGGCGGCTCGCGACCGCCCGTGTCGACGTGGTGCACCTGCACTGGCCCGAGCTCACCTTCCTCTCCGGCCACCGCTCCTGGCGGTCCATCGCGCGGCTCGCCCTGTTCTTCGGGGCGCTCCGCCTCGCCCGACGCCGTGGCACCCGCCTCGTGTGGACCGTGCACAACGTCGTCGACCACGAGCAGCGCTCGACCCCGGCCCTCCGGGCGCGCCTGCGCCGCCTGCTCGTCGCGAACGTCGACGGCATCCTGTCGCTCTCGGGCAGCGGCGTCGAGGCCGCGCGCGCGGCGTACCCCGAGCTCGCCGAACGCCCCGCCTTCGTCACGCCGCACGGGCACTACCGCGCCGACTATGACTTCTCGGCCCCGCGGGGGGCGGCGCGGGCGCGGCTCGGGCTCGGCGAAGACGGTCTGGTCGTGGCATCCGTCGGGCAATTGCGGCCATACAAGAACGTGCCGCGCCTTCTCGAGGTGTTCCGCGCGGCCGACCCCGTCGCGCAGCTCGCGGTCGCCGGGCGACCGTCGAGCGACGCGGAGCGCGAGCGCATCGTGGATGCCGCAGCGGGCGACCCCCGCATCGTGCTCGACCTCGCCTTCCAGTCGGGGCAGCGGGTGGCCGACTGGCTGCGGGCGAGCGATCTCGTGGTGCTGCCGTATCGGGCGATCGAGAACTCGGGGTCGGCGATCCTCGCCCTGTCGGCCAGCCGGCCCGTGCTCGTGCCCCGCATCGGCGCCATGGGCGAGCTGGCCGAGCTCGTCGGGCCCGCGTGGGTGCGCACCTACGAGGGCGACTTCGACGCCGCAGCACTCGCCGACGCCCTCGCCTGGGCGCGCGACGAGCCCCGCCCCGAGGTCGCCGACCTGGGTGCACTCGAGTGGGCCGCGATCGCGCAGGCCACGCTCGACGCGTATCGCGCCGTGCTGACCAGGGGCGAGACGCGCAGCGCAGAGAGGACGGAGCGCGCA
>NZ_JBLRDT010000261.1:0-2814 GCF_057512245.1 Gryllotalpicola sp. CP2-P1 | reverse complement strand
GCGTCTGGGGAAGAATGCGCGCGGGCAGGTCGACCGCCGCGGCCAGCTCGCCCGACCAGTCACGCGCCGCGAGGTCGAAGAGGGCGCTGCTCGAGCCGCAGGTCGGGTCGGTCGTGAACTCGCCGGTCAGGCGGTAGACGACCCAGTCGCTCAGCATGCCGAGGTGCCGGGCGGCGGCGAAGACCTCCGGTCGCTCCTGCTGCAGCCAGAGCAGGCGCGCGGGGGCCGTGATCGAGACCCAGTCACCGGCGAGCTCGTAGATGCGGTCGGCGAGCCCGCGCCGCGTGAGCTGCTCGGCCTGGTCGCGGGCACGACCATCGGTGTTGGGGCACGCGAAGATCTCGTCGCCGTGCTCGTCGTAGAGCACGAAGCCCTCGCGCATGCTCGAGACGCCCACCGCCGCCACGGGGCGGCCGCGCAGAAGACCGACCACCTCGCGCACGGCCGAGCTGATCAGCTGCCACCCGCCCGTCGTGTCGAAGTCGGCGCCACCGGGGTGGCCGGGGGTCGCTGCGTGGGTCCATTCGCGAGCGGCCCGGGCAACGGCCCGCCCGCCCTCGTCGAAGGCGATCGCGCGCACGGAGCCCGTTCCGGCGTCGATCGCGAGGAAGACGGGGCCGCCGCTCACGCCACGAGCGCCGCTCACTTGCGCCACCTGAGCTCGCCCCCGCTCGTGAACGCGAGGATCTCGTCGGCGAGCATCTGCGCACCGCGCTGCAGGGTCTCGAAGGTCGCGCCGGCGATGTGCGGGGTGATGATGACGCTCGGCTCGGCGAGCAGCTCGCGCCACGGCCCGTCGCTCTCGCACACGTCGAGCGCGGCGCCGCCGAGGTGCCCGGAGCGGACGGCGGCGAGCAGCGCGCTCTCGTCGACCAGCGACTCGCGCGCGGTGTTGATGAAGAACGCGCCTGGCTTGAGGGCGGCGAACTGGGCGTCAGAGACGAGCCGGCGGTTCTCGGCGGTTGCGCGGGCGTGCAGGGTCAGCACGTCGACCTGCGGCAGCAGCTCATCGAGGCTGTCGACCTGGCGGACCCCGGCGACCGACCCGGTCGGCACGAACGGGTCGAACGCGAGCACCTCGAGCCCCAGCGCGAGCGCCCGCTCGGCCACCAGCCGAGCCACGTTGCCGAGACCGACGAGGCCGAGCGTGCGGCCCTTCAGCTCGTACCCGAACCAGCGGGCGCCTTCGAAGGTCGACTCGGCGAGCGCCTCGCCGCTGTCGCGCCGCTGCTGCGCCTCCCGCAGCGAGGGCGCCACGTTCCGCAGCAGATCGATGAGGAATCCGATCGTCAGATCGGCGACAGCCGCCGCGTTCTTGCCCGGAGTCGTCGTCACCGCGACGCCGTGCTCGGCGGCCGCCGCGAGGTCGACGTTGACGGGGCCGCCGCGCGCACAGGCGAGCAGCCGCACCGAGGGGTTCTCTTCGATGACGCGCCTGCTGATCGGCGCCCCGTGGAACGCGACGATGCGGTGCCCAGCGATGAGGTCGCTCACCTCGGCGGGGTCGCCTTCGAACTCAGCGAGGCCCTCGGTCGACCACTGCGGGTCGGTGGTGATCGTCACCGTCGCGATGTCGGGCTCGAGGCCGTTGCGCCGCAGCGCATCGGCGAACACGTCGGCCTTCATGTAGCTGTCGCCGATGATGAGGATGTCGTTGGCCACGCGGTGCTCCTAGTCGTGTTCGTAGCTCAGGGTCGCGGCGAACTGCTCGTCGGCCGCGGCGAGTTCCGGGTAGAGGCCCGACGGCGGCGAGTTGTGCCCGCTGTCGACCGTCACCCGCAGCCGGTCGGTGCGCACAGAGGCCCGAGAGAAGTCGACGGGCTCGTTGTTCTGGTCGTATGCGACGGCTTCGACGACGACGATGGGGCTGCCCTCTTCGATCTCGAGCAGCTGTGCGAGACGCCGATCGGCGCTGACCGCCTCGATGGTGCGGTGCATCCGCGTGATCGTGACGCCGCTGACCCGCTCGAGCGCGGCATACAGGCTCGCGCGCGGCTCGCGCAGGCTCGGGGCCAGGCCTGAGAAGCGCTTCGGCAGGTAGTTGACGACGTGCACCGCGGTGAGCTTGCCGACCGCGCGCAGCCGCTCGACGACGAAGCCCTGGCCGCCGGGGTTGTTCGTGAACGCGGCGGCGGCCCACGGGGGAAGCATCTCGACGCCGGCGCGCAGAATCTGCGAGGTGAGCGCGCTGCGGCCGTCCTCCTGGTATTGCCCGAGCAGGCTCGGCGCGTTCGGCAGCGTCCACGACGACGGCGACGTGGGGGTCTGGACGAACGCCCCCTTCCCCTGTCGCCGCGAGATCAGCCCCGACTTCTCGAGACGTGCCAGGGCTTCTCTGACGCTCGAACGCGAGACGTCGAAGTACGCGCAGAGCTCGTGCTCGCTGGGCAGCTGGTCGCCCTGGGTGTAGAGCCGGGTCGAAATGCCGTACTCGATCGAGCGCAGCACCTGGAGCCAGATCGGGGACCCGGTTCTCGGGTCGATCGGCGGCAGCTGGGTGACGGTGTCGTTGCGCATGTCCTCGTGTCCTCATTGACAACTGCTGCAACCGTACGGACCGCACTTGTACCGAAACCAGGGACAAGTGCGCTGGCGTTATGGTTTCGTTACCTGGCGCGCATAATTCCGCATAACCAGGGGATTCTTCTGCGCGGCCGCACCTCGGGCGGCAGGCTCGCCCGCCCCACTCGCACCGTTCGGGCCATACAAGCAGACAAGCTGCCCCGCGCTCGGCTCAGCCGCGCTTCCAATGCCAGGTGCCGCTCGCGTAGAGGGTGCACGTGAGCCCGTCGACGGACCGGTTGTGATCGGCCG
>NZ_JBLRDT010000260.1:0-2824 GCF_057512245.1 Gryllotalpicola sp. CP2-P1 | reverse complement strand
CAGGCTGCCGAGCTCGCCGATTGCGGCGATGACGCCCGAGAGCACCACCGAGTGGGTGAGCCCGAAGGCGACTAGCGGCACCGCGAACACCCCGATGCCCTCGCCGACGATCTGCGTCGTCTTGCCCGACATGAGCAGCAGGTAGGGCCGGTTGCGGCGCAGCGGGGTGACGGATGCCTGGGCAGCGGGCGCCCCGCTCGGAGTGGTCATGACCCTGACACTAGATGCGCACCGAAAGTTGCGCAAGTGCCATTGCGCAATTCCTTCTGCGCATCGCTTAGGGTGGAACCATGGCGCAGTCGGCGGACGAGGACTGGGGCGCCGCCCCGGTACAGGTCACGGACGCCGCCATGCTGCGCGCTTTCGCCCACCCGCTCAGGCAGCGCATCGTGCGCGAACTGGCCGTGAGGAAGCACGCCCGCGCGGCCGATCTCGCCGGCTGGCTGGACGAGCCCGCGAACGCCCTCAGCTTCCATCTGCGCACGCTCGCGAAGGCGGGGGTCATCCACGAGGTGCCCGAGAAGGCGCGCGACAAGCGCGACCGCGTCTGGGCGCTCGTGAGCCGCGGCGGGTTCTCGTTCGAGCGCCCCGGCGACGATCCAGCAGTCGCCGCGTATGTCACCCGCGGGGTCGAGTGGATCCGCCGGCTGGCGATGGGCGAGCTCGACGATGAGCGCGCTGTCACGTCGATGCACTTCGGCGGAGCACTGCTGACCAAGGACGAGGCGGAGCAGATGGCGGCCGAACTCGACGAGGTCCTGACCAAGTGGCGCAAGCTGGGGGCCGAGAATGCGGAGAAGGACCCCGACGACCCGCGGCGCATCTCGCACGACGTGGCCTTCGGCATCGGACCGTCGCCCCGCCGCTGAGCCGACCGCGCCCGAGGTTCACACCGGGGCAACTCGCGGTTCACCTTCACTCGGTTGACTGACGCCGTGTTGGCCTGGGTGGAGTCGCCGTTCCAGCTGCTGAGCGCCGCCGAGTGGGCGCACGCCGCGGGCCGGCGCATCTCGGTCGCCATGCGTCTCTCGGGTCCCCAGATGGAGACCACCGCCGCCGAACTGCTGCGCCGCGGCGCCCCGTTCAGCGAGATCACGCCGTGGGTCGGCATCCCATGGGGCCTACTCGCCGGCGACCGCGACTGGGCCATCGGCGACGGGTTCAGCGGCCAGTTCCGGCTGGCGGCGAGCGTGTTGCGGCCGCGCCGGGTGGCACTGCTCGACGACGGCGCGAACACCGTCGCCCTGGCCGACGCCCTGCTCGACCGCACGCCGTTCCGCCGCCCCCGCCGCCACGAGGGCGGCGTGAGCCGCCTGCTCGGCGAGCTCGCGAAGCACCGCCTGCACGCCCTCGCCGACCGGGAGTCGGTCGAGCTCTTCACCGTCTTCCCGCTCGGCGCTCAGCGCATCGACGCGCTCGCCGCGCGCGGCATGTCGGCCAGGCGGCACGACTTCGCGTGGACCCGCAGCGCCGCCGACCCGCTCGAACTGCCCGGCGACCGCGTTCTGCTCGGCAGCTCGCTTCCGGCCGACGGCCGCGTGCCCGTTCCCGACTACCTCGCCTGGGTCTCGCGCCAGGCGCGCGACGAGCCCGTCGTCTATCTGCCGCACCGCCGCGAGCGCCGCGAGGTCCTCGATGAGGTGAAGCGGATGCCGGGGGTCACGGTGCTCGAGACCGGGTTGCCCGTCGAGCTGGTGCTCGCCGGCATCCGCCGCCCCATCGAACTCGTGTCGCTGCAGACGAGCGCCGCGACGACGCTCGAACTGCTGCTCGGCGGCACCGGCAGCGTCATTCGGCAGAGCGTGCTCACCTAGCCGGCCCGCTGCCCGTTTGCGTGGGTTCGGGCCCGAAGCCCTCGAAACCGGGCGATAGGATGCCCGCATGTCGCTCTTCTCGATCGAACGGCGCAAGGTCATCGTCGACCACGCGCGCGAGACCGGGCGTGCCGACGTCACCGAGCTGTCGAAGCTGCTGAAGGTCTCGGCCGAGACGGTGCGCCGTGACCTCACGACCCTCGAGAAGTCGGGGCTGCTGCGGCGCGTGCACGGCGGGGCGGTGCCGGTCGAGCGGCTCGGCTTCGAATCCGATCTCGCCACGCGCTCGACGCGCATGATCGAAGAGAAGAGCCGCGTCGCCGAGGCGACCGTCAAACACCTCGAGAACGCCGAGGCGATCTACATCGACGAGGGAGCAATCTTCCAGCTGCTCGCCGACCGGCTGTTCCCCGAGAGCCCGACGACGGTCGTGACGAACTCCCTCGCGATCGCGGTGTCGCTCGCGGGGCGCCCGAACATCGAGGTGATCTCGCTCGGGGGCCGCGTGCGCGCGAAGACCCTCGGCGCCGTCGACTTCTGGGCGGTCGAGATGCTCGAGTCGATGGTGCTCGACCTCGCGATCATCGGCGCCAACGGCATCTCGGTGCAGCGCGGCGCGACGGTGCCCGACGCGGCCATCGCCGAGGTGAAGTCGGCCGCCATGAAGCAGTCACGGCGCAGCATCCTGATCGCCGATCACTCGAAGGTCGGGGCCGACTCCTTCGTGCGCTTCGCCAGCCTCGCCGACTTCGAGATGTTCATCACCGACGACGGGGTGAGCCCCGAGCACGCCGACGAGCTGCGCGCGTCGGGCCTCGAGCTGCTGCTCGCCTGAGCGCGCGCCGCCCGGCGCCGAACCACCCCGAACCGCGCCGCCCCGAACCGCGCCGCCCCAGCCTCCCGGCGCGCCGTTGCGCTGCTCGGATCCGCTTCGCGCTGCTCGGATCCGGACAGCGCCGAGAGGATCAGAGCAGCGCGAGCGGGGTGCGCCACCAGCTTCCGGGGTGCGC
>NZ_JBLRDT010000259.1:0-2837 GCF_057512245.1 Gryllotalpicola sp. CP2-P1 | reverse complement strand
CGTGGGTGAAGTTCTGGCCCGCCGCGATCGTGCTCGCGATCGTCGTCGCCGCCAAAGAGCGCTGGCGCGTCCTCATCGCCGCAGTCGCGACGACCGCGGCGATCGTGGCCATCGCCTGGTTCGCGCTCGGCGCGCGCGACGTGTTCAGCTTCGTGGGGCAGCAGTCGGGGCGCGGGCTGCAGGTCGAGTCGCCGTTCGCGACGCCGCTGCTGTGGGCCGCATGGGCACGGATTCCCCACCTGAGCGTCTACTACGACACGGTGATCTACACCTTCCAGGTCTCGGGGCCGGGGTCCGCCGCGCTCGCCCGCATCGCCGACTGGTCGATGCCCATCGCGGTCGCCCTCGCCGTGCTGCTCGGGCTGCGAGCCGTGCTCGCGCGGGCCGAGCCGCGGGCCACGACGGCGTGGCTCGCACTCGCCATCACCGTCGGGTTCTGCGCGTTCGACAAGGTCGGGTCGCCGCAGTACCACGCGTGGTTCGCCGTGCCGGTGATGCTCGGCCTGATGGTCTCGGGGCGGCGGTTCGCTCTTCCGGCGTGGCTGGTGCTGGCATCCACCGTGCTCACCCAGCTCATCTACCCGTGGTTCTACGACGCGATGCTCGCGCTGAACCCGGCCATGCTCGCCGTGCTCACCGCGCGCAATGCGCTCGAGCTCGCCGTCTTCGCCTGGGCGCTCGTCGCGCTCTGGCGCCTCGGTTCCACTGCTGCGAAAGGAAACCAACGATGATCGTCGCCTTCTCTGTCGCCCCGTCGGGCGGGGCGTCCGCCGCCGAAGACGGCTCGGTGCACGACGCCGTCGCCGCCGCCGTGCGCGTGGTGCGCGAGTCGGGGCTGCCCAACCGCACCTCGTCGATGTTCACCGAGATCGAGGGGGAGTGGGACGAGGTGATGGGCGTCGTGAAGCGCGCCACCGAGGCCGTGCTGCCGTTCGGCACCCGGGTCTCGCTTGTTCTCAAGGCCGACATCCGCCCCGGCCGCACCGGCGAGCTCGACGGGAAGATCGAACGGCTCGAGGCGGCGCTCGGCGGCTGAGACCGCGGCCCGCGACGCCGCCGGTCGAATCGTTTCGACTCTCGCGTAGAATCGACCGCATGCCAGACGCCGCCGCCGGGTCGGGGACGCTGTCGCCCGCCCGCATCCGCTTCGCCCTCGTCGCGCTCGCCCTCGGCGGTTTCGCGATCGGCTCGACCGAGTTCGTCGCGATGGGGCTGCTTCCCGACATCGCGCACGCGATGCTGCCGGGACTGTGGGCGCAGAACCACGAGGATGCCAACGCCCGCGCCGGCTGGATCGTGAGCGCCTACGCGCTCGGCGTCGTCGTCGGCGCCCCGACCATCGCCGCGAGTGCGGCCAAGCTGCCGCGCAAGAAGCTCCTGCTGTGGCTGCTCGTCGCGTTCACCGTTGCGACCGTGGCCGCGGCGCTCTCGCCGAACTTCGGCTCGCTGCTCGTCTTCCGCTTCCTGTGCGGGCTGCCGCACGGTGCATACTTCGGCATCGCCTCGCTCGTCGCGGGCGACCTGATGGGGCCGGGGAAGCGCGTGCGCGCGGTCGCCTTCGTCATGACGGGTCTCACGGTCGCGAACATCATCGGTGTGCCCGCCATCACCTGGGTCGGCGAGACCTACGGCTGGCGCATCGCCTACCTCTTCGTCGCCGCCCTGTTCGCCCTCACCTTCCTCGCGATCGCGCTCGCGGTGCCGTGGCAGCCGGGCAACCCCGAGCAGACCTTCCGGCGCGAGCTGTCCGCGTTCCGGCATCCCCAGCTCTGGTTCGCGCTCGGCATGGGCTCGATCGGCTTCGGCGGCTTCTTCGCGCTCTACACCTACGTCGCCCCGCTCGTGACCGACGTGGCGCACCTGCCGCAGCAGCCGTGGGTGCCGCTCGTGCTCGTGGTCTGCGGCATCGGCATGTTCTTCGGCAACCTCGCGGGCGGGCGCGCGGGCGACTACTCGGTCAAGCTCACGATCCTCGCGGCATTCGTCGCGGTCATGATCGCGCTCGCCTTCACCGGCCTGTTCGCCGCGACGCCCGTGCTGCTGTTCCTCGGGGTCTTCCTCGTCGGCGTCGCGTCGTCGGCCGTGGGGCCGACCGTGCAATCGCGCCTGATGGATGTCGCCCACGACGCGCACTCGATCGCCGCCGCCCTGAACCACTCGGCCTTCAACCTCGGCAACTCGCTCGGGGCCTACCTCGGCGGCCTCGTCATCGGGCTCGGCTTCGGCTACCGCGCGCCGGTGTGGATCGGCATCGGCCTCACCTTCCTCGGCCTCGTGATCGCCGCGACGTCGTTCCTCATCGAGCGGCGCACGGGGCGCCTGCGCGCGCACACCCGGCCGATCGACCTCACGATGGCCGCGCCGCGCTGATCTGCTGCCCCACGGCCGTGGCCCGCGGTCGCTTCGTCGCGCGGCGACAGTAGATGTCGGTTCGCGGCGCGAGCCCTTTGCGCGGCGACAGTAGATGTCGGTTCGCGGCGCGAGCCCTTTGCGCGGCGACAGTAGATGTCGGTTCGCGGCGCGAGCCCTTTGCGCGGCGACAGTAGATGTCGGTTCGCGGCGCGAGCTGTTTGCGCGGCGACAGTAGATGTCGGTTCGTGGCGCGAGCTGTTTGCGCGGCGACAGTAGATGTCGGTTCGCGGCGCGAGCCCTTTGCGCGGCGACAGTAGATGCCCTTCCGCCCGTGGGATTGCACCGTCTACTGTCGCCGCGCCGGGGTCGTGCTTGCGCGTAACTGCATCTGGTGTCGCCGCGCCGGGGCCGCTGTCGCGCATGACCGCATCTGGTGTCGCCGCGCGGCGAGGCGTCCAGCTAGCCTGCCAGGGTGACCAATGCGA
>NZ_JBLRDT010000026.1:0-21782 GCF_057512245.1 Gryllotalpicola sp. CP2-P1 | reverse complement strand
CGCGCTGGGGCTGCGACACGGCGGCCCGGCGGGCGGCCCCGGCGGGAACAGCGTCTTCCGTCTCGGCTCCGTGTGGGGCCGCTTCGACGCCTCCGATCTCGCGCTGCCGCCCGGCGCCCCCGTTCTGCTGGTCGACGACCTCATCGACAGCCGGTGGACGATCACGGTCGCCGCGCGCGAGCTCCGCCGCGCCGGCGCGAGCGCGGTGCTCCCGTTCGCGGCGGCGCTGCAGGGGTAGCGGCGAGCTACCGTAAGAGGAAGCGTTCAGCGAGACGCGAGAGGATCGAAGGCGGCCCGCCGAGCCGCTCCCAGCCCACGCCCGCCCCGACAGAAGCCAGTAGTCCGTGCCAGATCGTCACCCGCAGGGGTCGTTGCAGCGCCGCTCAGCACGCGCTGTCGACATTCGCCGCCCGGGGGCTCTCGAGCGGAAGACGGCCGCCGTCTACGACACGACGACCGAGGGCATGGTCGGGTGGGAGTTCACCCGCACGCGCCGCTGGATCGTCTACATCCTCGCCGCAGTGGTGTTCGCCATCGCCTGCGTCTTCCTCTCGCACTGGCAGTACGACCGCGGCCAGCAGGCGACGCGCTACAACGCGCGCGTCGAGCAGAACTTCCACGCGGCGCCGGTCTCGCTCGACACCGTGCTTCCACGACTCGACGCCTACGACGCCCATGACCAGTGGAAACCCGTCGCGGTCACGGGGGAGTACCTCACGAAGGACCAGCTCTTCGTGCGCACCCGCCCCTGCGGCAACGGCACCGGCTTCGAGGTGCTGACGCCCCTCAAGCTCTCAGACGGCAAGATCTTCATCGTCGACCGCGGCTGCATCGGCCCCGGGTCGGACCCCGCCCGGCCCAAGTCCGAGCCCAAGCCACCGAGCGGCACGGTCAGCCTCGTCGCGCGCATCGAGCCGAGCGAAGCGGTCAAGGGCTCGACTCCGGCGATCCGGAACCAGATCGAGTCGATCAACCTCGAGCAGGTCAGGCAGCGGCTCGGCGGCGGTGCCGTCTACACGGGGGCCTACGGTCTGCTCGACACGCAGACGCCCGCGTCGGCGACGGCGCTGACGAAAGTGGTCACGGGCGTGCCCACCGTCGGCACGGTCATCCACTGGTCCTACATGATCCAGTGGGTGCTCATCGCGATGATCGGCTTCGGCGGTCTCTGGTACGCGATGCGCACCGAGTTCCGCCGCCTCAACGCCGACCATCCGGAAGAGCGCGAGCGCGCCCGTAAGCGGCGGCAGAGGGCGGCGCGCAAGAAGTTCACCGACGCCGAGATCGAGGACGAGCTCCTCGACGGCTACGTGCCGCTGTCCCGCTGGGGCATCGAGGGCACCGTCTCGGTCCTGCCGCCCGCGCCGCGCAGCTTCGGGGCGATCGGCGGGGCGTCCGCGGCAGGTGCGCCGGGGGCCGATGCGTCGGCATCCTCTCAGCAGTCGCCGCGGCGCGGCCCAGACGTGATCGTCATCCAGCCGAGCGAGCCTGCGACGGGTCCTGCTGAACCGGCGGATTCCGGCGACTCGGCCGGCCCTGATCGTCACCCCGATCGAGTGGACTGACCGTCACGGGGAAGCCCCGTGAGCTCAGGAATCCGTTCAGGAACTCGCGATGCTCGTCGCAGGCGAGCCACGTCTTGAATCGCCCCTCGGCGTGGATCTTGGGGTTCCGCCAGTCGAGCCGCCACGTGGCGGCCTCTCGGCAGCCCGCACGCGAGCACTCGTGAGCAGTCGGCTCGCCGAACAGGCTCACCGCCGGTCCTCGCGCCGCACGAGCGCGCCGGGCCGCTCGACCTGGCCGCGAGCGCCCGACTGGGCCGCGTTCGCGACGACGACCGCGAAGTAGGGCAGGAAGATCGCGCCGAGGGCCGGGATCAGCAGCCACCAGCCGCGCACCCAGATGCAGGCGAGGACGCACAGCACGCGGATGCCCATCATGATCGAGTACTCGAGCATTCGCCGGCGCCGCTCCTGATCGGGGGAGGGCGGCAGCGAGGTGATGGTGTGCGACGTGCTCTTCATGGGCTCCGGTCAAGCCTAAGCCGCGGGTGCCAATACGATTCCTATATGCCTGAATCAACCGCTCGCACCGTGCTCGTCACCGGCGGAAACCGTGGTATCGGCTTCGCCATCGCCGAGGAGTTCGTGGCCCAAGGGCACCGCGTCGCCGTCACGGCGCGCTCGGGCGAGGGCCCGGCCGGCGCCCTCACGGTGCGCGCCGATGTGACCGATGCGGATGCCGTCGACGCCGCGTTCACCGAGGTCGAGACCGCCCTCGGGCCGGTCGAGGTCGTGGTCGCGAACGCCGGCATCACCCGTGACACCCTCATGCTGCGCATGAGCGACGAGGACTTCGACGCCGTCGTCGACACAAACCTCGGGGGCTCCTTCCGCGTCGCCAAGCGCGCCCTCAAGGGCATGCTCAAGTCCAAGCACGGCCGCATCGTCTTCATCTCGTCGGTCTCGGGCCTCTACGGCAACCCCGGCCAGGTGAACTACTCCGCCTCGAAGGCGGGACTCGTCGGCATGGCGCGCTCGATCACCCGCGAGCTCGGCAGCCGCGGCATCACGGCCAACGTCGTCGCCCCGGGCTTCATCGAGACCGACATGACGGCCGAGCTGCCCGAGGAACAGACCGCCGCCTACAAGAAGGCCATCCCCGCCGGCCGCTACGGCACGGCGCGCGAGATCGCGAAGGCGGTCGCGTGGGTCGCCTCCGACGACGCGGCGTACATCTCGGGCGCCGTCATCCCCGTCGACGGCGGCCTCGGAATGGGGCACTGACCCGCGGGCTTCGGCTTCGCCGGAGCGGCCTCAGCCGCGTAGGCCCAGAAGCGGCAGCAGCTGCGACAGGTCCTGCCGGTCGACGATCACATCGGCCTGCTCGCGCACGCGCGGCTTGGCGTTGAAGGCGACCGCGAGGCCGGCGATCGCCATCATCTCGAGATCGTTGGCACCGTCGCCGACGGCGATCGTGCGCGAGGCGGGGATGCCGGAGGCATCCGCCCACTCCTTGAGGGCGGTCGCCTTCGCCAGCGCGTCGACGATCGCACCGTCGACCCGACCCGTGAGTCGACCGTCGGCCACCTCGAAGCGGTTGGCGCGCCAGAAGTCGACGCCGAGCTGCGAGGCGATCGGGTCGAGGACCTCGTGGAACCCGCCGGAGACGACGCCGACCTTGCCGCCCGCGGCGTGCACGGCGTCGATCAGCTCACGCACCCCGGCTGTCACCGTCAGACGCGAGCGGACCTCGGCGAAGGCATCCGTGCTCAGCCCCGCGAGGGTCGCCACGCGCTCGCGCAGCGACGCCACGAAATCGAGCTCGCCCATCATCGCGCGCGTCGTGATGTCTGCCACCAGGGCGGTGGTGCCGGCGTGATCGGCGATGAGTTCGATCACCTCATCGTGCAGGAGCGTCGAATCCGCGTCGAGAACGACCAGGAACGGCGCAGCGACCTGCGCGAGCGAGGAACTCATGGAACGACGCGAACTCCCTTTCCGACCACGACGAGGCCGGACTCGGTGACGGTGAAACCGCGCGCACGGTCGCGCGCGAGGTCGATGCCGACCTCGGCGCCCTGCTCGATGACGACATCCTTGTCAAGAATGGCACGGCGCACATGGGCGTCGGGGCCGATGGTGACGCGGTCGAAGGCGACGGTGTCGGTGATGTTCGCCCCGGAGTCGATGAGCGTCCAGGGCCCGAGCACGCTGCGCTCGACATGCGCGCCCGAGATGACCGAGCCGAGCGAGACGATCGAGTCGATGGTCGCGCCGATCGACCCGCGCGCGTCGCGCACGACCTTGGCCGGCGGTGAGTTCAGCTCCTGCGAGTAGATCGGCCACTCGCGGTTGTACAGATTGAAGATCGGCAGCGCCGAGATCAGGTCCTGGTGCGCCTCGAAGAACGACTCGATGGTTCCCACGTCGCGCCAGTAGGCGCGGTCGCGCGCCGTCGACCCGGGGACGTCGTTGTCCTTGAAGTCGTAGACTCCGGCCTCGCCGCGCTCGACGAAGTACGGCACGATGTCGCCGCCCATGTCGTGGTTCGACTCGGGCCGCTCGGCGTCGCTCTCGACCGCCTCGACGAGCGCGTCGGTGTCGAAGACGTAGTTGCCCATCGAGGCGAACACCTCGTGCGGCGAGTCGGGCAGCCCCACCGGGTCGGACGGCTTCTCGCGGAACGCGCCGATCTTGTCGGGGTGCTTGGCGTCGACCTCGATGACGCCGAACTGGTTGGCGAGCGAGATCGGCTGGCGGATCGCCGCGACCGTCGCACGCGCGCCCGAGGCGATGTGCGCCTCGATCATCTGCGCGAAGTCCATGCGGTAGACGTGATCGGCGCCGACCACGACCACGATGTCGGGCTTGGCGTCACGAAGCAGGTTGAGGTTCTGCAGGATGGCGTCGGCCGAGCCGGAGAACCAGCGCTTGCCGAGGCGCTGCTGGGCGGGCACCGACGAGACGTAGGAGTTGAGCAGCTGGGGGAGGCGCCAGGTCTGCGAGATGTGGCGGTCGAGCGAGTGCGACTTGTACTGCGTGAGCACGACGAGCTGACGCAGGTCGGAATTGACGAGGTTCGAGAGCGCGAAGTCGATGAGACGGTACTGGCCGCCGAAGGGCACCGCCGGCTTCGCTCGGTCCGCCGTGAGCGGCATCAGGCGCTTGCCTTCGCCGCCGGCCAGAACAACGCCGAAGATCTTCCTGCCAGCCCTCATGAAACCGACATTAGTTGGCCTCGCGTGCCTGTACTAGCGTCTTGACTATGCGAGTCGACCTCATGACACGTGAGTATCCACCCGAGGTTTACGGGGGCGCGGGGGTCCATGTCGCCGAGCTCGTGAAAGCGCTGCGCACGCACACCGAGGTGCGCGTGCACGCCTTCGGAAAGCCCCGCGATGAGGCGGGCGTGTACTCCTACGGGGTGCCTGCGGAACTGGCATCCGCCAACCCCTCGATCACCACGCTCGGCGTCGACCTGCAGATGGCGCAGGCGGCCGCCGGCGCCGACATCGTCCACTCGCATACCTGGTATGCGAACGGCGCAGGCCACATTGCGAAGCTGCTGCACGGAATCCCGCACGTCGTCACGGCGCACAGCCTCGAGCCCCTGCGGCCGTGGAAGGCCGAGCAGCTGGGCGGCGGCTACCGCGTCTCGAGCTGGATCGAGCAGACGGCATATGAGGCGGCGGATGCCGTGATCGCGGTCTCAGAGGGCATGCGCCGCGACATCCTGCGCTCGTACCCGGCGATCGACCCCGCGAAGACGCACGTCGTCTACAACGGCATCGATCTGTCGGCGTGGCAGCCGAACCCCGACCGCGACGCGGCGCGCGCTCTCGGCGTGGACCCCGACCGGCCCGCGGTCGTGTTCGTCGGCCGCATCACCCGTCAGAAGGGCCTGCCCTATCTGCTGCGGGCGGCGAAGTCGCTGCCCGCCGACGTGCAGCTCGTGCTCTGCGCGGGCGCTCCGGACACCCCCGAGATCATGGCGGAGGTGCAGGGCCTCGTCGCCGAGCTGCAGGCTGAGCGCTCGGGCGTCGTGTGGATCGAGCAGATCCTGCCGCGCGACCAGCTCACCGCCGTGCTCTCGGCATCGACCGTGTTCGTCTGCCCGTCGGTGTATGAGCCGCTCGGCATCGTGAACCTCGAGGCGATGGCGTGCGGGCTTCCCGTCGTCGGCACCGCCACGGGCGGCATCCCCGAGGTCGTCGTCGACGGCGTGACCGGCCGCCTCGTGCCGATCGAGCAGATGCAGGACGGCACCGGCACGCCGATCGATCCCGATCGCTTCGTCGCCGACCTCGCCGCCGCGCTCACCGAGGTGGTCGCCGACCCTGCGCGGGCGCGGGTCATGGGGCAGGCGGGCTACGAGCGTGCGAGGGATGCCTTCTCGTGGTCGTCCATCGCCGAGCAGACGGCATCCGTCTACGCCGGCCTGCTCTGATCCGAGCCGTGATCTGCCGATAGGGTTGGAGGCATGTCGAGCACCGTCGTCAGCATGCAGTCCGCCGGAGTCGAGCGCTCAGGCACCACGATCCTCGAGGGCATCGACTGGACCGTGACGAGCGACCAGCGCTGGATCGTGCTCGGCCCGAACGGCGCGGGCAAGACCACGCTGCTGCAGCTCGCGGCGGCCCAGCTCGCCCCCACGGCGGGCACCGTCACCCTGCTCGACGAGAACACGGCCGAGATCGACCCGGCCGAGCTCCGCCCCCACATCGGCTTCGCCTCGAGCTCGCTCTCTCGCCGGCTTCCCTATGGCGAGACCGTGCTCGACATCGTGCTCACCGCCGCGTACGGCATCACCGCGCGGTGGAAAGAGGAGTACGAGGACATCGACGAGCGCCGCGCCCACCGCGTGCTCTCGGAGTGGAAGGTCGACCACCTCGCCGATCGGAAGTTCGGCGAGCTCTCCGACGGCGAGCAGAAGCGCGTGCAGATCGCCCGCTCGGTGATGGCCGACCCCGAGCTGCTGCTGCTCGACGAGCCCGCCGCCTCGCTCGACCTCGGTGCCCGCGAAGAGCTCGTGCAGCTACTCGGCGGCTACGCGAGCTCGCCCTCGGCGCCGGCGATCATCATAGTGACCCACCACGTCGAGGAGGTGCCGGTCGGGTTCACGCATGCCATCGTGCTCGCGGGCGGCCGAGTCGCCGCTGCGGGGCCGATCGGCGAGACGCTGAACTCCGACGTGCTGTCGGGCGCCTTCGGCATCGGGGTCGAGGTCACCGAGACTGAGGGCCGCTTCACCGCCCGCGCCAAGTCGTGATCGCTTCCGCGACCTGATAGAATCGGTGTTTGGCCCCCTCGCGTGACGCGAGATTGTGTCCTTCAGACCTCGGCGGGCCGACGATTTCGCACTTCACACCTATCCATTCGACTGTTTCAAAGGCACTGACTATGAAGGCTGACATCCACCCGAACTACGCCCCGGTGGTCTTCCGCGACCTGGCTTCGGGCGCGACGTTCCTCACGCGTTCGACCGTGAACAGCGACAAGACCATCGAGTGGGAGGACGGCAACACGTACCCCGTCATCGACGTCGAGATCTCGTCCGAGTCGCACCCGTTCTACACCGGCAAGCAGCGCATCATGGACTCGGCCGGTCGCGTCGAGAAGTTCAACCAGCGCTTCAAGGGCTTCGGCGGCAGCAAGTAGGCAGCCACCGCTCAGCACCTCACGAAAGGCCCCGGGCTACGCCGGGGCCTTTTCGCATGCCCGGTGACGGTCTCGCCCGTCAGAAGCGCTCTGGCCAGGTGCCCGTCGCGACGAAGTTGAGGTCGCCGAGCTTGTTCCGGCGGAACTCCGCGTAGCTCTCCTCCTGCTGGCGGAACCAGTCGACCTGGCGTGCGTGCAGCTCGGCCGCCGTCATCGCGAGCTCAGCGGCGAACTTGACGGCGATGGCCTGGGCGACGCGGCCGGCGGCGATCGCGTCGTAGCCGGCGTCGTGCGCGTCCTCGCCGAGGTCGACGCCGTAGAACTGCGCCGTGAGCTCGAGCGTGCGCTTGCCCTTGCGGTAGCGGTCGACGGCCTTGTCGATGACGAGCGGGTCGATCACCGGCAGCGGGTTCTCGAGCGGAGTGACCCCGTAGCGCTTCGCCTCGCGGTTGAGCACGGTGAAGTCGTAGGGCGCGTTGTAGGCGACGACCGGGATGCCCCGCTCGAACAGCACCCGCAGGGCCGACACGATCTCGGCCACGCCCGTCGCGGCATCCATGCCCTCGAGGCGCACGCGCTCGGTCGTGTAGCCGTGCACCGCAGCCGCACCGTCGGGGATCTCGACCATCGGGTCGATCACCCAGTCTTGCCGCGACACCGTGATGCCCTGCTCGTTGATGACGCCCACGTGCGCCGTCACGATGCGCGCCGTCTCGGTGTCGACGCCCGTCGTCTCGAGGTCGAAGACGCCCAGCTGCTCATGCCATCCGCTCATGTGTCCAGGGTAGAAGCGACCTCTGACACCCGACGGCTGCGACGCTCGGTAGCCTGAGAGGCGATGCACGAGATCGAGCTTCCCGGCGGGGTCACGCGCTGGGTCGCCTACGGCCCGGAGGGCGACTCGGCCCCGATCATCGCGGTGCACGGCTTCCGCGGCGACCACCACGGCCTCGAGCCGATCATCGAGCGTCTCACCGGCCGCCGGGTGATCGCCGCCGACCTTCCCGGATTCGGGGCATCGGATGCCTTCACCGATCGCCCGCACGACATCGACGGCTACGCGCGCTGGCTCGGCGAGTTCCGCCGCGCCGTCGCCCCCGACGGGACCGTCACGCTGCTCGGGCACTCCTTCGGCTCGATCGTGGTCGCCGCCGCGCTTGCCGATCGCCGCGTCGAGGCATCCCTCGCCGTTCTCGTGAACCCCGTCGGCGCGCCCGCGCTCAAGGGCCCCAAGGCGATCGGGACGGCTGCCGCGGTCTTCTACTACTGGCTCGCGCGCGCCCTTCCTGCGCGCGCGGGCAACGGGCTGCTGCGCAACCCCGCCATCGTGCGCGCGATGAGCATCGCGATGGCGACCACGCGCGACCCGCAGCTGCGGCGCTGGATCCACGGCCAGCACGACGCCTATTTCTCGCTGTTCGCCGACCGCAGCTCGCTGCTCGAGGCGTTCCGGGCATCGGTGTCGCATGACGTGAGCGAGTACGCCGAGCGGCTCCGGCTACCCGTGCTGCTGGTGGCCGCCGCGCAGGACCAGATCACTCCGCTCTCGGCCGAGCGCCGGCTCGCCGGCCTGCTGCCCGACGGCACGCTCGAGGTGATCGACGGCGTGGGGCACCTCATCCACTACGAGAAGCCGGCCGAGGCGGCCGCCCTCATCGAGTCGTTCCTCGCGAGCCGCGCGGGGCGCCCGTCGTGAGGGTCCTGTTCGACTGCCGCTACGTGCGCACCGGCCGCCACGACGGCATCAGCCGCTACAGCGCCGAGCTCGTGCGCGAGCTCGCGAAGCTCACCCCGGTCGAGATGCTGATCAGCGACGAGGCGCAGCTCGCGAACCTGCCCGAGCTGCCATGGCACAAGATCGGCTCGCAGACCGGCCCGGGGGAGCCGTGGCGCGCACGCGAGGTGAACCGGCTTCACCCCGATGTCGTCTTCACGCCGATGCAGACCATGGGGTCGCGCGGGCGCACCTACAGGCTCGTGCTCACCGTGCACGATCTCATCTATTACCGGCACCGCACGCCGCCGCGCTCGATGCCGTGGCATGTCAAGATCGCCTGGCGGCTCTACCACCTGTCGTGGTGGCCCCAGCGCCGGCTGCTCGACGGCAGCGACGCCGTCGTCTCGGTCTCGCAGACGACCGCCGATCTCATCGCCGAGCACCGCCTCACCCGACGCCCCGTGCACGTGGTGCCGAACGCCGCCGCCGACCCGTCACCCGCCGCGCTCGAGGCGGCGGAGCACCGCCTGCCGCCGGCCGGGTTGCCGCGCCGCCTCGTGCATATGGGCCAGTTCGTGCCCTACAAGAACATCGATGCGCTCGTGCGCGCGATGCCGCTGCTCGGTGCGGACTACGAGCTGCACCTGATGAGCCCCGTGACGGATGCCGAGCGGGCGCGCCTCGCCGATCTCGCCCCGGGCGCCGCGCTCGTCTTCCACAACGGGGCGAGCGACGGCGAGTACGAGACCGCACTGCTCGGCGCCCACGCCCTGGTCACGACCTCGTGGGACGAGGGCTTCGGCATCCCCGTCATCGAGGCGATGCGCGTCGGCACGCCGGTCGTCGCGAGCGACATCGCGATCTTCCACGAGGTCGGGGGAGAGGCGGCGGTGTTCGTGGACCCCGCGTCGCCCGAGGACGTCGCGCGCGGCATCCGCTCGCTTGAGCCCGGGGATGCCTGGACAAGCGCAAGCCGCGCGGGAATCGCGCAGGCGGCGAAGTTCACCTGGGCCGCGTCGGCGCGGGCCCTCTTCGAGGTGCTGCGGTCGGTGGCACCGTGACGGCACGGAGTTCGGACTCCTCTTACGTGGTCACAGCGGCGCCCACCGACCCGCGACTGGCGCCCGCGCACCGCTGATCAACCGGCTTCGTCGCGCTCAGGATCGTCATCGTCATCGTCATCGGGCGGCAGGTCGAACGGAGCGGGCACGACGACGCTCTGCGCCCCGGCGAACGGGTTGTCCGGGTACGTGCGATAGGTGCGACCTGAGGGCGCGCGCCAGTCCTGGACTCCGTCGGCGTATTGCGTGAGGGACCAGCCGCCCTCGTGCTTCACGTAGTGGTGACCCTCGCAGAGCTCTGAGGTGTTCGCGAGGCTCGTCGGGCCGCCGCGGGCGTAGTCGACGGCATGGTCGACATCGGTGTAGCGGGACGAAAGGGTGCATGCGGGTGCGCGACAGTGCCCGTCGCGGATGCGCAGGACCCGTCTGAGCCCGGCGGGAATGCGGTAGCTCGTGCGATCGAAGTTCAGAACGGCACCCGTGATCGGGTCGGTCAGAATGCGCTTCAGGCTCGGGGCCATGGCCACCAGTTCCCGCGCACGCTGTGGGTCGATCATGCCGAAACCCGGGATGAGGGCGCCCTGCTCGTTCTTTCCGGCCAGGGTCTCGGCCGGGATGAGCACGTCGACGGTCACCGCCGCTCGCCTGGTCACGGGAAGCGGCGCGGCGGCCCCGCCATCGGCTGCCGAGCCGATGGCAATGTTCCCCTCGGTCAGCAGCTCGACCACGAAATCCGCCTCGAGCTGCTTCCTCGACCGAGGGTCGCCGGCCTGCCGCGCCTCGTTCGCGGCGTTCTCGAGCCCGGCCTTGATCAACGCCGCGTCCGCGCCATCGATGTACGCCTCGAGGTGCGCCATTCCGTCGCGACCGGCGGTGATGTCGACACGCCGCTTCGCATATGCACGGTCATGGCGCTCACCGAAGGAATCCTTCTCGAGCGCTTCGAGAATCTGCTTGGCCTTGCGCCGGAACGGCGACGGCGCGAGCCGCTTGGCCCAAGGCAGCAGCGCATGCTCTGCCTCTCGCCGGCCGCCGCGCTCGAGGTGCCCGGTCACCGCGATCAGCTCGTGCGCGTGGGCCCGCGAGATCTCACCGGCTTCGAGGCAGGCCAGCGTGTCCGTCAGCTCGTTCGCCAGGGTCCACGCCTCACCAAGCTTCACCTCGACCGCCTGGATCGACGTGTTCGTCGATGCGGCCACCTCCATCGCGATGGATCGCACCGCCAGCTCGTGCCGACGCGTCACCGTCTGCGGGTCGCCCGCATCGATGGCGTCTTCGCCGGCGGCACCCTCGGCGTCGTAGAGCAGCCCCGCGAGAATGCGCACCTCGTGTGCTTCGAGACGAGCGATCTCGCGCCGCCCCGCGCACACTCGCTCGAATTGCTCGGCCTGCCACGACTGGCCGAGCACGAATGCGGAATTCTCCACATCGATATCGAACGAGACTTCTAATGTCATGGCGGCAGTCAACCACGAACCACTGACATTGGCCCACGAAATCCTAGGGCTGTAGACAACCCATTCGTATTCAGCTACGAATGTGTAGTCGGTTCCGCGAGATACGTCTGATTCACCAGACGGCGGCATCCGCGGACTTCGCGCGCCTACACCTCGACGTCGACGTCGAGTTCCTCGAGCCCCGCAAGCTCGGCCGCAGCGACGTTGAAGGCGACGAGCCGCAGCTCGCCGTCGACCACCTCAAGATCGTGCACCGACGCGTTCCCGATCGCCTCGCCCTTGGCGGGGCGCGCACCGTCGGTCAGGTGCCTCGCGACGGCCCCGATCACGCCGCCGTGGGCGACGACGAGAATCCGCTCGCCTCGGTGCTGCGCCGCGAGCCCCGACAGCGCCTCGAGAACCCGCCCGAGCAGCGCCGCGTCGTTCTCCCACTCGGGAACGTCGGCGCGGTCGTCGCCGAACGCCGCGCGGATCTCGGGGCCGGTCATGCCCTCGGCGCGACCGTAGCTGCGCTCCTCGAGCCCGGGAACCGCCACCGGGCCCGGCATCCCCAGCTCGCCCGCGATGATCTCGGCGGTCTCGAACGCGCGCACGAGAGGCGAGGCATAGATGCCGTCGAAGCGGCGAGCGCGCAGCGCGCGCCCGGTCTCGTGCGCCTGCTCGCGCCCGGTGTCGTTCAGGGGGATGTCGCTGCGGCCCTGAATGCGCCCGTCGCGGTTCCAATCGGTCTGGCCATGTCGGACGAGGGAGATGCGGGTCACCCGCCCAGTCTGTCAGTCGTGGCTCAGGCGAGCCTGTCAGCCAGTGCCACCAGGTACTCGGTGGTGCCCCCGTCGATCTTCACGGTCGCGCGCGAGTCGCCCTTGGTGACGCCGCGGTTGATCACGACGATCGGCAGTCTGCGCCGCCGCGCCTGCTCGATGAGCCGGATGCCTGTGTTGACCACGAGCGACGAGCCCGCGACCAGCAACGCGTCGGACGACGCGATGAGCGCCTTCGCCTCGTCGAAGCGGTCGACGGGCACGAACTCGCCGAAGAAGACCACATCGGGCTTGAGCGGGCCGCCGCAGACCGTGCAGTCGGGCACGACGAAGTTCTCGACGTCGGTGACCTCGGCATCGCCGTCGGGGTTGATCACCACCGCCTCGGGCTTCGCGAGCCACGGGTTCGCCGCATCGATGCGGGCTGCGATGTCGGGCCGGGCGAACACCTGCCCGCAGTTCAGGCACACCACGCGGTCCATGGTGCCGTGCAGCGGCACCACGCGGCGCGACCCGGCGCGCACGTGCAGACCGTCGACGTTCTGAGTGACGACGCCCGAGACCAGGCCACGCGCCTCGAGCTCGGCGAGAGCCCGATGGCCGTCATTCGGGCGGGCGGCGTCGAACAGGCTGTAGCCGAGGTGCGAGCCCGCCCAGTAGCGCTGCCGGGCGCGGGGCGAGGCGAGGAACTGCTCGATCGTCATCGGGTTGCGCTTCGGGGCCCCGGCGCCGCGGTAGTCGGGAATGCCGGAATCCGTGCTCACCCCGGCGCCCGTCAGCACCGTGATCGTTCGCCCGGCGAGCGCGTCGACGGCGGCGTCGAGCAGGGTGTCGGACTCGGTCTCGAGCATCACGGCGCACCTCCTCGCTGTTACTCAAAATGCTACGGGCAAGATGTTTCCTATGGATGTCCGCCGGATCGACGACCTCGACGACCCCGCCCTCGCCGATTACTCGAAGCTCACCGACGTCGCCCTGCGCCGCGTCACCGAGCCGGCCGGCGGCCTGTACCTCGCCGAGTCGACGAAGGTCATCACCCGCGCCCTCGAGGCGGGCCACCGGCCGCGCTCGGTCCTCGTGCAGGAGCAGTGGCTGGGCGACGTGGCGCCGCTGCTCGGGGGATTCCCCGACGTGCCCGTCTTCGTCGGCGACGCGCCGCTGCTCGAGCGGCTCACCGGCTACCACTTGCACCGGGGCGCGCTCGCGGCCATGCATCGGCCCACCCTGCCGAGCGTGCCCGAGGTGCTGAGGGATGCCCGGCGCGTGGTCGTCCTCGACGGGCTGGTCGATCACACCAACGTCGGGGCGATCTTCCGCTCGGTGGCAGGACTCGGTGCGGACGCCGTGCTCGTCACCCCCACCTGCGCAGACCCCCTCTACCGCCGCAGCGTGCGCGTCTCGATGGGAACGGTGCTCCAGGTGCCCTGGACGCGGTTTCCGGATTGGAAGGACGGCGCCGCCGAACTGCTGCACGCAAGCGGATTCCACATCGCCGCCCTGGCTCTCGCCGAGGACGCGGTGACGCTCGACCGCTTCGCCGCCGCCGCGCCCGAACGCGTCGCGCTTGTGATGGGGGCAGAGGGCGACGGGCTGGGGCGGCGCGCGCTGGCATCCGCCGACACGGTCGTCACGATCCCCATGCTGCACGGCGTCGATTCGCTGAACGTCGCCTCGGCGAGCGCCGTGGCGCTGTGGGCTCTGCGCTGATTCCTGGGCGCAGGCCGTAGCATCGTACGTCGTGAACCTCGCCCTCGACGTCGAACCCGAACCCGGCGTCGGCACGACGAGCGAAGGCGCGAAGAAGGCCCCGCGCGGCCGTCGCCGCGGCGCCATCGCCGCCATCGGCTCGGCGGGTGTCGCGACGCTGGCGGCCATCGCGTACGTGGCCGCGAGCCTGATGCATCCCCTGCCGGCAACGGCCGCGGTCGTGCCCGCCGACGCGGTCGCGTCCATCGAGACGGCGCCGGTCGCGCCCGCGTGGCCGGCCGAGGGCGGTGCCACCATCGCTCTCGAGGGCCAGCCCGGGCTGCTCGGCAGCACGGGCAGCGACGCGAGCGTTCCGATCGCGAGCATCACGAAGACCATCACGGCGCTCGTGCTGCTGCAGAAATACCCGGTGACGACGAGCAACCCGGGGCCGGCGATCGCGTTCGACCAGCACGACGTCGACATCCTGCACCAGGTGTGGTCAGAGGGCGGCTCGTGGGCGACCGTCGAGGCAGGCGAGAAGCTGAACCTCACACAGGCGATGACGGTGATGATGCTCGAGAGTGCCAACAACTACGCGCGCTCGCTCGCCGAGTGGTCGTACGGCTCGCAGCAGAAGTTCGTGGATGCCGCCAACGCGTGGCTCAAGAAAAATGGGTTCACCCACACGCACATGACCGACCCGTCGGGGTTCGACCCGGGCAGCGTGAGCAACATGACCGACCTCGTCGGCATCGGCGAGCTCGCGATCGCGAACCCGGTGCTCGCCAAGATCGTGAGCACCTCGTCGACGACGCTTCCGACCCTCGGCACGATCAAGAACACCGACCCGCTCATCGGGCACGGGGGCATCAAGGGCGTCAAGACGGGCTACACCGAACAGGCGGGGCACTGCCTGCTGTTCGCCGCCGAGGTCACCGTCAACGGCACGAGCCGCACCCTGGTGGGCGTCATGATCGGCCAGCCCAGCTATGCGGCGCTGTGGAGCGGTGTCCCCAAACTGATCGCGAGCTACGAGAAGGCGTTCCACCGGGTCGACCTGACGGACGCCGGGAAGACCGTCTACGCGACGTACACGACGCCGTGGGGCGCGTCGACGCGGCTCCTGGCCGCCACGCAGCCGAGCGTCGAGATCTACTCGGCGAGCTCGGTCGCCGTGAAGGTGACCGCCGACAAGCTCACCACGGCCGACGCGAAAGACGTCGCCGGGACCGTCACCTTCAGCTACGGAAGCAAGAAGGTCGTCGCCGACCTTGTGACCGAGCGCGCGCTCGCCGCCCCCGACGCGTGGTGGAGGCTCACGCACCCGCAGGTCGTCTTCGGCTGGCAGGACCTGCCCGTCTGGCGCGACCTGTTCGACAAGCGCAGTCTGCTCGGCTCGTAGCCCCGCTCGCGGGCCCGGGGCCGGGTTTCAGCCGCGCTCTTCGACGTCCGCCATCGACTCGGCGATCGGCACCAGCGGGGCGAGCGCGGGGCGCTTCGGCGGCAGGCCGTCGCCGCTCGAAACGTGCTTGATGCGGCGCACGACCCACGGCCACGCGTACTCCTTCGCCCACTGCAGGTCCTGCGCACGGGCCTCGCGCCAGGTGCGCGGCGGCACGGGGGCCGGGGTCAGCACGGGCAGGTCGTTGGGCACGCCGAGCGTGCGCAGCACCATGCGCGCGACGGCCTGATGGCCGAGGGGCGACATGTGCAGGCGGTCGATCGACCACATCCGCTGGTCCTGGATCTCTCTCAGCGACCACTGATCGGCGACGAGGCATCCGTATTTCGCCGCGATCTCGCGCACGTCCTCGTTGTACACCGCGACCTTGCCCCTGATCGCCTTGAACGTGCCCGACCAGCCGACGTCGACACCGGTGAACACGACGATCGTCGCGCCGGTCGTCGCGAGCCGCGCGATGATCTGCTCGAAGATGCGGGCGATCTCGTCGGGGTCAGTGCCGGGGCGGATCACGTCGTTCCCGCCCGCCGAGATCGTGATGAGGTCGGGCTGCAGCCGCACGGCGGGCTCGACCTGGTCGGCGAGGATCTGGCGCACCAGCTTCCCGCGCACGGCGAGGTTGGCGTAGGCGAATTCGGATGCCTGGGCCGCGGCCTGCGCAGAGAGCACTTCCGCGACCCGGTCGGCCCAGCCGCGGAACCCGTCGGCGGCGTCGGGGTAAGGGTCGCCCAGGCCCTCGGTGAAGCTGTCGCCGAGCGCCACATATCGGGTGAAAGTAGATAGTTCGGGCATGTTAAATAGTTTGCCACCGATGTGCGCACCGTGTCTGGCGCGCCCGTGGGGGACACGCCCGGCGGTGTCGGTGCCTCTTGTTAGCATCGCATCCGCATGTCTGATTCGGCTATCTCCGCGCTACCCGACGAGCTGCCCGACCCGGGCGCGGCTTCCGGCGAATCAAGCACGCACACGCCGGGCACCTTCGCCGCGGAGCACCTGTCGCCGGCGTTCCCGGCGCGTGCACCGTGGGGGACGGCCACCCGCCTGCGCGCCTGGCAGCAGGAGGCGCTCGACGAGTACTTCCGCACCGAGCCGCGCGACTTCCTCGCGTCGGCGACGCCCGGCGCGGGCAAGACGACCTTCGCGCTGCGCCTCGCGACCGAGCTGCTCGGCCGCCGCACCGTCGACCGCATCGTCGTCGTCGCCCCGACCGATCACCTGAAGCGCCAGTGGGCAGAGGCGGCCGCGCGCGTCGGCATCCACCTCGACGCCGAGTTCAAGAACGCGCACCGGCGCTTCGCCCGCCACTACCGCGGCATCGCCGTCACGTACGCCCAGGTCGCCGCGAAGGCGTCGCTGCACAAAGAGATCGTCGAAGACGCACGCACCCTCGTGATCCTCGACGAGGTGCACCACGGCGGCGACGCGCTCTCGTGGGGCGACGCCGTGCGCGAGGCCTTCGAGCGCGCCACCCGGCGCCTGTCGCTGACGGGAACGCCGTTCCGCAGCGACACCGCGCCAATTCCGTTCGTCACCTATCTGCCCGACGCCAAGGGCATCCGCACCTCGCTCACCGACTACAACTACGGCTACGGGCGGGCGCTCGCCGACGGCGTCGTGCGGCCCGTGCTGTTCATGGTCTACGCCGGGCACATGCGCTGGCGCACCCGCGCCGGCGAGGAGATGGAGGCGCGGCTCGGCGAGGGCAACACCAAAGACGTCACCTCGCAGGCGTGGCGCACCGCCCTCGACCCCGAGGGCGACTGGATCCCCGCCGTGTTCTCGGCCGCGACGCGCCGCCTCGACGAGGTCAGGCAGCAGATCCCGGACGCGGGCGGGCTGGTCATCGCGACCGACAAGGAGCAGGCCCGGGCGTATGCCGCGATTCTCGACCGCATGACGGGCGAGAAGACCACCGTCGTGCTCTCCGACGAGAAAGAGGCCTCTGACCGCATCAGCGAGTTCGCGGCATCCGATTCGAAGTGGATGGTCGCGGTGCGCATGGTGTCAGAGGGCGTCGACGTGCCCCGCCTCGCCGTCGGCGTCTACGCGACCAACTCGTCGACGCCGCTGTTCTTCGCGCAGGCGATCGGGCGCTTCGTGCGCGCTCGGCGGCGCGGCGAGACCGCCTCGGTGTTCCTGCCCGACGTCGAGCCGCTGATCGCGCTCGCCGGCGCGCTCGAGCTCGAGCGCGACCACGCCCTCGACCGCGACATCTCGTCGGAAGAGGGGGACCTGTACAACCCCGAAGACGCGATGATGCAGGCCGCCGAGAAGGACGACAAGGCGTCGGACTCGCTCGAGGGCCAGTTCTCGTACCAGGCGCTCGGCTCACACGCGGCGTTCGACCGGGTGCTGTTCGACGGCGAGGACTACGGCGGCTACGCCGAGCCCGAGACCGAAGAGGAGCTCGACTTCATCGGCATCCCGGGCATCTTGGAGCCAGAGCAGGTGCACGAGCTGCTGATGCACCGGCAGGCGCGGCAGTCGAAGCGCGCCGCATCGCGGCCGGCGCCTTCCCCCGAGGAGCCGCCGTCGCCGGCCAAGCCCTTGCCGCTGTACCGCACGCTCAAAGAGCAGCGCTCGCTGCTCAACTCCCTCGTCGGGCTGTATGCGAAGGCATCCGATCAGCCTCACGGCCTCGTGCACGCCGAGCTGCGCCGCATCTGCGGCGGGCCCCCCGTGGCGAAGGCGTCGATGACGCAGCTCGAGGCGCGCATCCAGCTGCTGCGGAAGCGTCTGGGGCACACCCACTAATCTCGCCTCATGAGCGAGGACGCGCGCCCCGACAGCTTGAATCGCCCCGGGGAATCGGATGCCCAGCGCTACGACCGCAACTGGCAGGACATCCTGCAGGAACTGCGCGTCACCCAGACCGGAAACCAGATCCTCACGGGCTTCCTGCTCGCGCTCGCGTTCCAGCAGCGCTTCACGCAGCTTCCGACGCTCGGCATCGTGGTGTACCTGATCCTCGTGGGGCTCGCGTGCGCATCGACGCTTCTCGCCCTCGCGCCCGTGTCGCTGCACCGCTGGCTCTTTCAGCATCACGCCAAGAAGGAGGCGGTGCTGATCAGCAACCGCATCCTGCGCGTGACACTCTTCGCCGTCGCGCTGCTGATCGTCGGCGTGGCGCTGTTCCTGTTCTACTTCGTGATCTCGCTCACGGCCGGGATCATCGCGGCGGCGGTCGCGGCGGTGGTGATCATCGGCCTCTGGGTGGCGCTGCCCCTCGACGTGCTGCGCCGAGAGGCGCAGGAGACCCGCGAGCCGCGCGGGCAGACGAGGTGATCGACCACCGCTAACGGCGGCGTTCCCCGCGCGGCGTTCCCCTGCGCCGCGTTTCCTCCGCGTGTCACATTGTCGCGGGCAGAGGAAATGCCTTCCTGGTCAGAACCGCCTCGTCGCGAAGGCGAGATCGATGAAGCGCAGCTCGTCGCGCGGGACCACCGCCGTCACGCAGCTGGCGTCGTCGAGCGCGACGCCGACCCCGTACACATCGGGGTCCGTGTCGATGCGGATGCCTGACCGCTCGTACCCGTTCACGAGCAGCGTCACGCCGTGCTCCGCATGGCGCTCGTCGACGGGGCTGTCGAGCTCGCCGGGGCCGCCGTCTCCACCTGCGCCGCGCACGCGGGTCGCGCGGAAGCCGTTCATCAGGATGTGGTTCACGTGCGCGGCGAGCTGCGCCGGGGCGGCGTCGTGGGCGCTCGGCTCCGCGTTCCAGTGCGTCGTCACGGCCTCCCAGCTGATCGACACCGCGCATGAATCGAGCTCGCCGTCGTGGCCGCTGCTGGCGATGCCGAACGCGTCCCAGTCCTCGAGGTGGCGCTGCGGCACGAGGCCGAGCACCGGCACAGGCATCCGCTTGACCTGCTCGATGATCTCGAGAGCCGGGTCCGGCGCATCGGACCCGAGATGCCCGCGGAAGTGCATGCGGACAGTCTGGCGCTGCCCGCGCGCTGCGTCACCCGAAGTCGCGAGACTTCGTCTTCGCCGCGAGCGGCAGCCGCTCGAGCTTGTCGGCGACGATGCTGACGACACGCTCGGGGCTGCGCTCGAGGATGCCGCGCACGACCATCGCCGGCGCCTCGCGCGCCACCCGGCGATACTTCTGCCACACCCCGACCGACACGATCACGTTGACGAGGCCCGTCTCGTCTTCGAGGTTCACGAAGGTGATGCCGGATGCCGTCGCCGGCCGCTGCCTGTGCGTGACGACGCCCCCGACCTGCACCCTGCTGCCGGGGTCCGCCGTCATGAGGTCGGCGGCCGAGAGCACGCCCCCACCCCGAAGCAGCTCGCGCACGTGCCTGATGGGGTGGTCGCCCGGCGCGACCCCCGTCGCCCACAGGTCGTAGACGACCTGCTCGGCCGGGCTCAGGATCGGCAGCAGCGGCGGCTGCACCACGACGGCGGTGCCCGGCAGGTAGTCGCGGCGCTCGCGCGACGCGGAGCCCGCCTGCCACACCGCCTCGCGGCGCGTGAGCCCGAGCGACTCGAACGCGCCGGCCGCTGCCAGCGACTCGAGCTGCGTCGCGTTCAGCCCCACCCGGCGCGCAAGATCGTGCAGGTCAGCGAAGGGGGCGAGCGCGCGCTCGGCGACGATCCGCTCGGCGACCGCCTCACCGATCGAGTTCACCTCGGCGAGGCCGAGCCTGACGGCGAAGTTCCCGTCGCGGCGGTGCGCGGCCGACTCATCGGGAGCCTTCGGGTCGAAGGGAGTCGTCTCGTCGAGCACGTCGGGGTCGCCGGAGCCCGTCGCGTGCCAGTGCAGGCACTCGTCCATTCCTGTGGGGGGCGCCGCGGGCGAGGCATCCGTCATCGCCCCTGAATCGAGCGGCTCCAGATCGGCGTGCACGTTCGACCGCATCAGGTCGACGTTCAGCACCGTCACCCCGTGGCGCACCGCGTCGCCCGTGAGCGACTGGGCCGAGTAGAAGCCCATCGGCTGGGCGCGCAGCAGCCCCGCGAGGAACGCGGCGGGGTAGTGCAGCTTGAGCCACGAGCTCGCATAGACGAGCAGCGCGAAGCTCAGCGAGTGGCTCTCGGCGAAGCCGAAGCCGGCGAAGGCCTCGATCTTCTCGTAGATGCTCTCGGCGTCGTGGCCCGTGATGCCGTTCTCGGCCATGCCGGCGAAGAGCTTCGCGCGCAGCGTGTCGATCTTCTCGACGCCGCGCTTCGAGCCCATCGCGCGCCGCAGCTGGTCGGCGTCGGCGGCGGTGCACCCGCCGACCGCCATCGCCATCTGCATGATCTGCTCTTGGAAGAGCGGGATGCCGAGGGTGCGGCGCAGCACCGGCTCGAGCTTCGGGTGCAGATAGGTCACCGGCTCGGCGCCCGTGCGGCGCCGGATGTACGGGTGAACCGCCCCGCCCTGGATCGGCCCCGGCCTGATCAGCGCCACCTCGATCACGAGGTCGTAGAACCGCCGCGGCTTGAGGCGGGGAAGCGTGCCGAGCTGGGCGCGCGATTCGACCTGGAACACCCCGATCGCGTCTGCACGGCAGAGCATGTCGTAGACGGCGGGCTCTTCCTTCGGCAGGGTCGCGAGGGTCCAGTGCTCGCCGACGCGGTTCTGCACGAGGTCGAGCATGTACTGCATCGCCTCGAGCATGCCGAGCCCCAGCAGGTCGAACTTCACGAGCCCCATCCACTCGATGTCGTTCTTGTCCCACTGCAGCACGGTGCGCCCGTCCATGCGGGCGTGCTCGATCGGCACGACCTCGCCGATGGGCCGCTCGGTGAGCACCATGCCGCCCGAGTGGATGCCGAGGTGCCGCGGCGCGTGCATGAGCTGCATGGCGAGCTCGATGACGGGCTGGGGGATGTCGTGACCGGAGTCCGTCGAGATGTGGGCGCCCCAGCCCTCGACCTGCTTGGTCCACGCGTCCTGCTGGCCGGGGGAGTGCCCGAGTGCCTTCGCCATGTCGCGCACCGCCGCCTTGGGCCGATAGCTGATCACATTGGCGACCTGCGCGGCGTTGCGACGGCCGTACTTCTCGAAGACGTACTGGATGACCTCCTCCCGCCGCTTCGAGTCGAAGTCGACGTCGATGTCGGGCTCCTCCTCCCGCAGCGACGAGAGGAAGCGCTCGAACGGCAGGTGGTAGAAGATCGCGTCGACGGCCGTGATGCCGAGCACGTAGCAGACCGCCGAGTTCGCCGCCGAGCCGCGCCCCTGGCAGAGGATGCCCCGCTCGCGCGCGAACTGCACGATGTCGTGCACGATCAGGAAGTAGCCGGGGAAGTCCTTCTCTTCGATGACGCCGAGCTCGTGGTCGAGCCGCTCGCGGATCTTCTCGATCGGCTCCGGCCGGTTCCCCTCGGGGTACCGCTCGGCGATGCCGAGCTCGACCAGCTCGCGCAGATAGCTCATCGGGGTGTGCCCGGCCGGCACGTTCTGCTGAGGAAGGCGCGGCTTCGCGGTGCGCAGCTCGAAGGCGAGGTCGGATGCCACGTCGACGGTCGTCTCGACCGC
>NZ_JBLRDT010000258.1:0-2850 GCF_057512245.1 Gryllotalpicola sp. CP2-P1 | reverse complement strand
GCTCGACCGCCCGTGGCTGTCGGTGGCGCGCACCTACTCGCCCGACACCGTCGAAGTCGGCGAGGAGGTGCAGGTCCGGCTCGACGTGCGCAACCATTCGGGGCGCGCGACCGCGTCGATGTCGTGGGTCGACACCGTGCCGGCCGGGTTCGCGCGTCTCGCGTTCCGTGCGCTGCCCTCGCTCGCCAGCGGGCAATCGGTGACCCTGCGCTACTCCGAGCGCGCCGCCCGCCGTGGCGCCTATCTGCTCGGCCCGTTGACCGTGGCGCGCACCGACCCCTTCGGCCTCGCCCGCGACGGCTACGGAGTCGGCGAGTCGAAGGTCCTGCTGGTGACGCCGCGGGTGCGGGCCTTGGCCGGAAGCGGCGACGACGAGGCGCGCGGCGAGGGCACGGACCCCGAGCTGGTGCGCCACTCCATCCCGAGCACCGATGAGGTCATTCCGCGTGACTACCGGGCGGGTGACCCGCTGCGGCGCGTGCAGTGGCGCGCGACCGCCCGCGCCGGCCGGCTGATGGTGCGACAGGAGGAGCAGCTCAGCAACCCTGAGGCGTGGCTGCTGCTCGACACGCTGCGTGCGCACGCCGGCGGCGCAGAGCCCTTCGAGCGGGCGGTCGAGCTGGTGGCATCTATCGGCTCTCATCTGCTCGACGTCGGGTACCAGCTCGGCGTGCACGAGACCGGCGAGCGCCAGCTCGCGGGTAGTTACGAGCTGCCGGGCGGCGACCAGTTGCTCGTCGGCCAGCTCGCCGCGATCGAGCAGGTGCGCGAGCCCGGTGGCGACATCGCAGGCCGCTTCGCCGCGAGCCTGCGTGCCACGCGCTCGGGAGTTCCCGTGTTCCTGATCCTCGTCGACGGCGACCCCCAGCTGGCCGCGGAGTTCGCGCCCCTGCGCCGGTACGCGGCACCCGCGATCGCGTTCCTGATGACATCGAGCGCGGCCGCCGCACGCGAGCTGCTCGAGAGGGCGGGCTGGGTGTGCGTCGAGGCCGACGGGCGAACGGATGCCGCAGCCGCGTGGTCCCTCGCCATGCAGGCGCAGCAGCCCGCCGGCGGCCCTCGTCTCGCGGGGGCGGCCGATGTTCGACCGTAGGAAGCCGCCCGCACGGGCGGCGCTCGCGACGCGCGGAGCGTGGACGGTCTCGCTGGCGCTGTTCTTCGAGGTGCTCGCGTGCAGCATCGCGCTGATCGGGCTCATCCAGGGAGCTGCGTGGTGGACGGCGCTGGTGGGGGCCGCGGCGCTGCTTCTCGCGATCCCCGCCGCGCTGCGCAGCGTCGGCCTGAGCCCCTGGGCCGCCCTCGGGGTCGATGTCGTGGCGTTCGCGCTGCTCATCCAGCTCGCGTTCGTGCCGGGTCTCGCGGTCGCCGGTGTCGTTCCGACCGCGTCGTCCATCGGCGGCGTGCTCGACCTGTTCCGGCGGGCAGTGGTGGCCATTCAGGACCAGCACATCCCGGCGGTTGCCCTGCCCGAGCTGGTCTTCTTCATCGTGCTCTTCGGCGGGGTGCTCACGCTCGTGCTCGATCTGCTCGCGGTCGTGCTCCGCGTTCCTGCCGTCACGGCGGTCGTTCTCGGCGGGGTTCTGATCGTTCCCGCTCTGCTGCAGCCGAACGGCCTCAGCCTGGTCTCGCTCGGTGCGGGCGCCGCGGCGTGGTTCTTCCTTCTCGCCGTCGATGGGCGTCTGAGGCGGGCGGCGCGCGGGGGCGGGGCCGTGGCGCTCTCGGTCGGGGCATCCGCGACCGTCGTCGCGCTCGTCGTCGCCGCGACCGCTCCGGGGTTCGTCGAGCAGGGGCGCCTGCCCGTTGCCGGGCCGGTCTCGCTCGGCAACAGCGTCGACCCGCTGATCGACCTGGGGGCCGACCTGCGCCGTCCGAACCCCGTCGACGTGCTGCGCTACACGACGGCCTCGAAGGACCCCCAGTACCTGCAGCTGACGACGCTCGACACCATCCGCGGTACGCACTGGACGCACACGCCGGGCCAGGTCTCGCCGCTGCAGGGCGGGTCTCGCCTCGCCGAGGTGCCCGGGCTCGACTCGTCTCTCGGTATCTCCGCGTCAGAGGTGACGTCGAAGATCTCGGTGCAGAGCCTGCGCAGCACGTGGGTGCCCGCGCCCTACCCCGCGACGAAGGTGACGGGTGGCGGCAACGCGCGCACCTACCAGAGCGACGATCTCACGATCTTCGCCCCGGGCGGCCAGCTGAGCGGCCAGAGCTACACCGCGACGAGCCTCGACCTCGAGCCCACGAAGGCGCAGCTGGCGGGCGTCGGCGGCGACGGTGCCGGTGCCTTCGCCGACGTGCGCGACGACCTCGTCCTCCCGGGCGCAGTCCCCGCCGTCATCACCGAGACCGCCGACGAGATCGCCGCGCGCGCGGGAAGCTCGAACGAGTTCGACCTCGCCCTCGCCATTCAGAACTACTTCCAGGGCACGGAACAGGGCTTCGTCTATTCGACGGACTCGCCCGACACCGTCGACGGCGGCAGCCTCGACGTCGTCGCGAAGTTCCTGCAGGTGCGACAGGGGTACTGCGTGCACTTCGCCAGCGCGATGGCGGTGATCGCGCGAGTGCTCGGCATTCCGAGCCGCATCGCGATCGGCTACCTGCCGGGTTCCGCAATCGGCTCGACGGGGAAGCAGACGACCTACCAGGTCGACTCCAGCGACCTGCACGCGTGGCCCCAGCTGTACTTCCCGGGCGTGGGCTGGCTGAACTTCGAGCCGACGGTGAGCCGCGGCTCGGCCCCCAGCTATACGCAGTCGACCACGACCGACCCTGCGCAGAGCGCGACGGCCGCGCCCGAGGCCGAGCCGTCGGCGTCCGCGACGCCGACGCAGCGCCCGCGCGACA
>NZ_JBLRDT010000257.1:0-2858 GCF_057512245.1 Gryllotalpicola sp. CP2-P1 | reverse complement strand
GCCGCCGCAAGGCCGAGCTCGAGGTCTGCCTTGAGGTCGTCGATGTTCTCGAGGCCCACCGAGAGGCGCACGAGGCCCGGCGTGACGCCGCTGTTGAGCTGCGCCTCCGGCGAGAGCTGCGAGTGGGTCGTCGACGCCGGGTGGATGACGAGCGAGCGCACGTCGCCGATGTTCGCCAGGTGGCTGAACAGGTTGAGGCCGTCGACGAAGGCCTTGCCCGCGTCGACGCCGCCCTTGAGCTCGAACGACAGCACGGCTCCCGCGCCGCGCGGCGTGTACTTGTTCGCGGCGGCGTACCACGGGCTGGTCGGCAGGCCGGCGTAGTTGACGGATGCCACGTCGGGGTGGCGCTCGAGGAACTCCGCGATCTCCTGTGCGTTCTGCACGTGCCGCTCGACGCGCAGCGAGAGCGTCTCGAGCCCCTGGATGAGGAGCCACGCCGAGATCGGCGCGATCGCCGAGCCGAGATCTCGCAGCAGCTGCACGCGTGCCTTGATGATGTAGGCGAGCGCGTCGCCGACCGCCTGCGTGTACTGCACGCCGTGGTAGGACTCGTCGGGCTCGCTGAGACCGGGGAACTTGTCGGCGTGCTGCGACCACGGGAAGCGGCCGCCGTCGACGATGACCCCGCCGATCGTCGTGCCGTGGCCGCCGAGGAACTTCGTCGCCGAGTGGATCACGAGGTCGGCGCCGTGCTCGATCGGGCGCAGCAGGAAGGGCGTCGCGATCGTGTTGTCGACGATGAGCGGCACGCCGTTCGCGTGCGCGATGCCCGCGACGGTCTCGATGTCGAGCACGTTGATCTTCGGGTTGCCGATCGTCTCGGCGAAGAACAGCTTCGTGTTCGGCCGCACCGCGCGGCTCCACTCGTCTGGGTCATCCTGGTCGACGACGAAGGTCGTCTCGATGCCGAGCTTGGCGAGGGTGTACTTGAACAGGTTGTAGGTGCCGCCGTAGATCGAGCTCGACGAGACGATGTGGTCGCCCGCCTGGGCGATGTTCAGCACCGCGAAGGTCTCGGCCGCCTGGCCGCTCGCGACGAGCAGCGCGCCCGAGCCGCCCTCGAGCGCGGCGATGCGCTCTTCGACGACCGCCTGCGTCGGGTTCTGGATGCGCGTGTAGATGTTGCCGAACTCGGCGAGGGCGAACAGGTTCTTCGCGTGATCCGAGTCGTTGAACACGTACGACGTGGTCTGGTAGATCGGCGTCGCGCGCGCGTTCGTCGTGGGGTCGGGCGCAGCGCCCGAGTGGATCTGCTTGGTCTCGAACTTCCACGTGGTGGGGTCGGCGGTCATCGATGCTCCTGAGGGGATGGGTCGCGGTGTCGAAGCGAGGCTAGGAGCAGGCATCCGGCACCGCAATCGATACGACATACGCCGTCACGCAACCCGTCACGCCGGGTCACGAAGCCGCGGCGCGCGGGGCGGGCGGATGCCTACGCCGGAGCCCGGCGCTGGTGGAACAGCCACTTCACCCGCGGCTCGACCAGCGGGTGGAACACCTTCCGGATGAACGGCTGAGAGAGCAGCACCGACACCGCGATCGACAGCGCGACCATGCCGGCGAGCACGGGCACGTTGGAGTGGTCCTCGAGCCACCCCGACTCGCGGATCGGATAGAGGAAGAAGGTGTGAAGCAGGTAGATGTACATCGTCGCCGAGCCCCACTCGGTGAAGAAGGTGTGCCGCCGCGGCACGAGAACGAGCACGGCACAGGTCATGACGAGGGCGAGCGCGATCACGAGCAGGCGCACGAAGCCGGCCCACCACTGGTCGTAGCCGAAGCTCGAGTACTCCTCGTCGAAGAGCAGGAAGCGCCGCACCAGCAGGTCGCGCCACGCGTCGATGCCGAAGTACATCGTGACGCCGGCGGTGACGAGCAGCGCGGCCGCGACCGCGCGCACGGGCCAGACCACCGCGCCGCGGGCGGCGATCCACCAGCGGGCGTAGTGGCTGCGGCGGCGCAGCTCCCACCCGAGCACGAAGAACGGCAGCAGCGCCGCGACGCGGGCGAGCGACAGCGTGTCATCCGCGCTGCTGGCATAGCCCGAGACGAACGAGACCAGCACGCTGATGAGGAACGGGAACTTGAGCATCGCGAGGTAGGGCAGCACCAGGCGCCAGATCGCGAGGGCGATGAGGAACCACAGGGTCCACCTCGCGCTCGTGTAGTCGAGCTTGAACGGATGCCCCGGCTCGACGGCCCACTGGATGACGATCCAGATCGTCTGGAAGATCAGATAGGGAATGACCACATCGGTCAGAAGCCGCTTCAGCTGGCGGCCGTTCGGCGGGTCGGCCTTTGCGAAATAGCCGCTGACCAGGACAAGAACGGGCACCTGGAACGTGTAGACGAAGAGGTAGAAGGCGTAGGCGACGTCGCTGGCCGAGATCAGCTTCAACGTCGCGTGGCCCATGATCACGAGGGTCACCGCCACCCAGCGCGCGTTGTCCCAGAAGGGGACGCGCTTCGTCTTGGGTGCCGGTTGCCTTGCCGTCTCCGTCGCCGTCATCGCCATCAACGGTACGGTGCCCGCTTCACAGCCTCCACAATTGAGCCATGAGCGAGGTAAAGCGCGTCGTCGTCACAGGGGCCAGTTCGGGAATCGGGGAGGCGACGGCGCGGGCCTTCGCCGCGCGGGGCTGGAAGGTCGTCGGCGTCGCCCGGCGGGCCGACCGGCTCGAGGCGCTCGCCGCGTCGGGAACCGGCATCGACACTTTCGTCGCCGATGTGACGAGCGAGGCGGATGTCGCGGCCCTCGCCGCGTATCTCGGCGAGACCGGCCCCGTGCACGCGCTCGTGAACAACGCGGGCGGCGCGCGTGGCTCGGACGCGGTCGACGCGCTCTCGATCGACGA
>NZ_JBLRDT010000256.1:0-2893 GCF_057512245.1 Gryllotalpicola sp. CP2-P1 | reverse complement strand
TGCGGCTGCGCCGCGAGCGCGAGCCGCCCTCGCCCGCACCCTGCTTCGCGACCTCGGACTCGGCCTTCGGCTTTGGCGTCGTCTTCAGGCGCCCCTTGGTGCCCTCGGGGATGTTCAGGTCGGTGTAGAGGTGCGGTGACGACGAGTAGGTCTCGACCGGCTCGGGCTGGCCGAACTCGAGAGCGCGATTGATGAGGGCCCACTTGTGCAGGTCCTCCCAGTCGACGAAGGTGACGGCGATGCCGGTCTTGCCCGCGCGGCCGGTGCGGCCGGCGCGGTGCAGATAGGTCTTCTCGTCGTCGGGGATCGTGTGGTTGATCACGTGGGTGACGTCGTCGACGTCGATGCCGCGGGCTGCGACATCCGTTGCGATCAGGATCTCCTTCTTGCCGGACTTGAACGCGGCCATGTTGCGCTCGCGCTGCTCCTGATTGAGGTCGCCGTGCACACTCACGGCGGGGAAGCCGCGATCGGCCAACTCGTCCTGCAGCTTGGCGGCGGCGCGCTTGGTGCGCGTGAAGATGACGGTCTTGCCGCGCCCTTCCGCCTGCAGGATGCGGGCGATGACCTCGTCCTTGTCGAGGGCGTGCGCGCGGTAGATGACGTGCTTGATGTTCGCCTGCGTGAGGCCCTCGTCGGGGTCGTTCGCGCGGATGTGGATCGGCTTGCTCATGAACCGGCGCGCGAGGGCGACGATCGGGCCGGGCATCGTGGCCGAGAACAGCATGGTGTGCCGCACGGCCGGCAGCTGCTGGAAGATCTTCTCGATGTCGGGCAGGAAGCCGAGGTCGAGCATCTTGTCGGCCTCGTCGAGAACGACCTCGGTGACCTGCGAGAGGTCGAGCAGGCGCTGGCCTGCGAGGTCGAGCAGGCGGCCGGGGGTGCCGACGGCGATCTGCGCGCCGTCCTTGATGGCGGCGACCTGGCCCTCGTAGGCCTTGCCGCCGTAGATGGCCACGACCTTGGTCGGGCGGTTGGACGCCCCGAGCTCCATGTCCTCGCTCACCTGCACGGCGAGCTCGCGCGTCGGCGCGACGATGAGCGCCTTCACGCCCGGCGCGGGGTCGGCCCCGAGGCGCTGGATGACCGGCAGCCCGAAGCCGAAGGTCTTGCCCGTGCCGGTCTTGGCCTGGCCGATGATGTCCTGCCCGGCGAGGGCGAGGGGGATGGTCTGCACCTGGATGGGGAAGGGCTCGGTGATGCCCTTGGCCGCAAGCGCCTCGACGATGTCGTTGTCGATGTTGAGATCTGCGAAAGTCACGAAGTGGATACCTGTTCGGTGTCGGTCCGGCGAGGGAGAATCCTCAAGCCTCCTGCCAGTCTACCGGCGGGAAGCTCCTAGACTTCTGGCCGTGCCGTTCTCGTGGTTCCGCCGCCGTCGCCTCAGCCTCGACGCACCCCGTCTGCGACCTCGTCGCGAGCGGCGTTCCACGGTCGCCGCCGACCTCGCCGAGATCGCCCCAGAGCTGCGGCAGTTCCTCGGTCAGGCGGCCTGCATCCAGCTCGGCGCGTTCGAGCGGCTGTCGGGGCTGGTGGCGGATGTCCCGGGCTTCGGCGCGAAAGAGGCGATCGGCCGCTCGGCCGCGCGCGCCTTTGCACGGCATCAGCGCTTCACCGCCGAGCTGCGGCGGATGGGCTCTGACCCCGAGCGCGAGATGACGCCGTATGTCGCCGCCGTCGAGGAGTTCGCCGCGGTCACCCGCGGGCACGACTGGGCCGAGCGGCTGCTCGGCGCGCACATCTGCGGCGGCCTGCTCAACGACTTCTTCTCGGCGCTGTCGCGCGGCGTCGACGCCGACGGCATCAAGGACCTGCCCGCGCTGTTCGCGGTGGACCCCGACGAGGGGCGCGCTCTCGAGGCGCTGCTGCGCGAGCGCCTCGCCGGCGACGCACAGCTCGCGGCGCGGCTCGCGATGTGGGGGCGCCGACTCGTCGGCGACACCCTGCTCATCGCGCGATCGGCACTGAGGCTGACGGGGGATGCCGAATCCGATGACGCGCACACCGAGCCGCTCTTCGCCGACGTCATCGCCGCGCACACCCGGCGCATGGATGCGCTGGGGCTGACCGCCTAGGCCGCGGCGGGAACGCCGTGCTTGGTCACGGACTCGAGCAGCACGGCATCCGCCCGCGTGCGCAGCCGGCCGACCAGCAGGTCGATGGCCGCGACGACGGCGCCGGTGCCGAACAGCGCGATCCACCAGATCACGCCGCCGTCCCAGGCGAGGCCGGCCCAGGTCAGCGCGACCCAGAGCACCATCGCGGCGACGCCGCCGACGGCCGGCATGAGCGCCACGCCGTGCGTGTGCCGCCAGGGCAGCGCGTAGCGCCCGGCGGCGCCGATGATCAGCCCCGCGAGGGCGATGAACATCAGTTCCATGGCGGCGACTTAGGCGACGAAGCCGACGCGGCGGGTCTCTTCCGCGCCGATCTGCACGTAGGCGATACCGGCGACGGGCACGACGAACTGGGCGCCCTTGTTGTCGGTGAGCTCGAGCACCGGCGTGCCGCCCGAGATGGCCGCGCTGACCTTGCCGCTCACGTCGGAGGCCGACTCGTCGGTCTCGAAGCTGAGCTCGCGGGGGGCGTTCAGAATGCCGATGCGGATCTCCACCGTGGTGCCTTTCGTCGTTGACTGCTGACGAGCCTATCGAGTGCGCGCGCGGCGCCGATCGCGTGTTCGCTCAGGGGGAAGCGGGGCGGTCGGCGCGTCGATGTCGGGGGATGCCGGTACGTTTTCGAGCGTGCAACTCGACGTGTCTCAGCAAGCCGTCCTCGACCTTCCCTTCGGGCGGTCCGCGGTCGTGCTGGGCGCGCCGGGCACGGGGAAGACGTCGACACTGGTCGAGCTGATCGCCGCACGCGTCGCCGCGGGCGAGGTCGGGTCAGACGA
>NZ_JBLRDT010000255.1:0-2919 GCF_057512245.1 Gryllotalpicola sp. CP2-P1 | reverse complement strand
CGGTGCGGCGCGTGGGGTTCGTCGACCGCCTCGTCACCTTCGTTCTGCTCGGCTTCGGCCTCTCCAACGTGTTCAGCGTGGTGACCGACGCCTTCAACGGCGGCAGCGTCATGCGCGAGTCAGTGGCGGTCATGGGGGAGAGCTACGAGCACCTCGCCGACGCTCTTCCGGCCTGGCTGTGGCAGGGGCAGGCGATCATCTACGCCGTCGTGTGGCTCGTCACCCTGATCGTCTCGATCACGTCGATGCGCGCGGGGCGCCGCTCGTGGTGGATTCCCCTCGTGGGGGCCTTCGTCGCGTTCATCCTCTTCGCCGCGATCTTCATCATCGCCCTCGGCGAGAACCCCGAGCTGATGCAGATCATCCCGACGCCCGTGCCCGGCGACACCGGGTCTTCGACCTGATTCGATTCGGTACTCTCGCGGCATGGCCGACATCAGCATCGAGGAAGTCACCGCGTTCAGCGACGAACTGGCCGAGACCATCGAGCGACTCCTGCCGGGGCTCTCGTCGACGGCGGTCTTCGACGTCGAGCTCGTCACGGCGATCGTCGCGAGCGAGGCGACGCACCTCTATGTCGCGCGGCTCGATGGGCGCATCGTCGGCGCGGCCTCGCTCGTCGTGTACCCGATTCCCACCGGCATCCGCGCCCATGTCGACGACGTCGTGGTCGACGAGCGCGCGCGTGGGCACGGCATCGCCCGGCGGCTGCTGACGCATCTCATCGACGAGGCGAACGGGCGCTTCCACGCGCGCACCATCGACTTGACGTCGCGCCCCGACCGCGAGGCGGCCAACCACCTCTACAAGACCAGCGGCTTCGTGCAGCGGAACACGAACGTCTACCGCTGGCAGCCGGCTCAGGGCGCGCAGTAGCCGCCCGCTGGGACGGCCGCAGCCGCCCGACCGGTCACCTGCCGCTCTTGCCCGCCGAGCCGAGCTGCTGCGCCGCCTCGACGACACGCTCGGCCATGCCCGATTCAGCGACCTTGCCCCACGCGCGCGGGTCGTACTTCTTCTTGTCGCCGACCTCGCCGTCGACCTTCAGCACGCCGTCGTAATTGGCGAACATGTAGCCGGCGATGGAGCGTGTGAAGGCGTACTGGGTGTCGGTGTCGATGTTCATCTTGACGACGCCGTTGCGCACGGCCTCGGCGATCTCTTCGGCCGAGGAGCCCGAGCCGCCGTGGAAGACGAGGTCGAGGGGCTTCGGCCCGTGGCCGAACCTCTCGACGATGCCGGCCTGGATCTCGCCCAGAAGCTCGGGCCGCAGCTTGACGTTGCCCGGCTTGTAGACGCCGTGGACGTTGCCGAAGGTGAGGGCCGCGATGTAGCGGCCGTTCTCGCCGAGGCCGAGCGCCTCGACCGCCTTCGTGACGTCGCCGACCGTCGTGTAGAGCGCCTCGTTCGTTCCCTCGTGCTTGATGCCGTCTTCCTCGCCGCCAACGACGCCGATCTCGATCTCGAGAATGGCGTTAATCGCACTGGTGCGCTTCAGAACGTCGCGGGCGATGGAGATGTTCTCGTCGAGCGGCACCGCGGACCCGTCCCACATGTGGGACTGGAAGACCGGCTCGCCGCCGGCGCGCACCTGCTCTTCGCTCGCCGCGAGCAGCGGGAGCAGGAAGCTCTCGAGCGCCGGCTGGGGGCAGTGGTCGGTGTGCAGAGCGACCGTGATGCCGTAGTTCTTGGCCACCTCGGTGGCGAACCGCGCCATGGCCAGCGCGCCGGTGGCGCGCGCCTTCACCGACTGCCCGGCGAAGTAGTCGGCCCCGCCCGTCGTGACCTGGATGATGCCGTCGGACTCGGCCTCGGCGAGCCCCTGGAGAACCGCATTGATCGTCTGCGACGACGACACATTGAAGGCCGGGTAGGCGAAGCCGCCCGCCTTGGCCTTGTCGAGCATCTCGGCGTACTGATCAGGCGTTGCGACGGGCATCGGATCTCCTTCGAAGTAGCGGGCCGATTCTTACCTTAGGGCGATTCGGTCAGCTCGAGAGCGGTCAGCGGCCGCGGAACCTTGTCGATTCTTTCCGGTTCGGGAACCTGGCTCAGTCGCCCCGGGTCGATGCCCGGGAACTGCCGCGCCGTCACGAGCACACGGGTCTCGAGGGTGCCGGCGAAGCTGTTGTATGACTCGACGGTGCGCTCGATCGCCTTCCGCAGCGAGTCGGCGTGGCCGGCGAGCGTGCCGATGCGCGAGTAGAGCAGGTTGCCCAGATCGAACAGGGTGCGAGCCTCATCGGTGACCGCCTGCTGCTGCCACGTGACGGCGACCGTCTTCAGAACGGCCCAGAGGTTGACGGGGGACGCGAGCGCGACGCGCTTCCCGAAGGCGTAGTCGAGCAGCGCCGGGTCAGCGTCGAGGGCGGATGCCAGCAGTGACTCGCTCGGCACGAAGGCGATCACGAACTCGGGGCTCACCTCGAGCCCCTGCCAGTAGGCCTTCTTGGCGAGCGCGTCGATATGGCCGCGCACGGCCTTCACGTGCGCCGCGAGCAGCGCGGCGCGCCGTGCCGCCTCGTCGCCCGAGGCCGTGTCGGGGATCGCGGAGGCTTCGAGATAGCTCTCGAGCGGGACCTTGGAGTCGACGGCGAGCTGCTTGCCGCCGGGCAGGCGGATCACCATGTCGGGGCGCAGCGTTCCGGCATCCGTCGAGATCGTGGTCTGCACCGTGAAATCGACGTGCTCGGTCAGCCCCGCGGCCTCGACGACGCGGCGCAGCTGCGTCTCACCCCAGACGCCCCGGGTGGAGTTCGAGCGCAGCGCGCCGGCGAGCGACTCGGTCGTCGCCCGCAGCTGCTCGTCGCTGCGTCGAGCCAGCCTCAGCTGCTCGGCGAGCGAGCCGTACTGCTGGGCGCGCTCGCGCTCGAGCTCGGCGACCTTCTGCTGCATGGCGCCGAGCGTCTCGCGCACCGG
>NZ_JBLRDT010000254.1:0-2952 GCF_057512245.1 Gryllotalpicola sp. CP2-P1 | reverse complement strand
CGCGAGCGGTGGCTTCGTGCGGCTCGAGCTGGCGGCGGAGTCGGGCCTGCGCCGCGACGTCGACGCCCCGGACGACGTCGACCGCATCGAGCGGCCGGGGCGCTTCACGGCGGCGGTGCTCGCGGCAGTGGTTCCCGAATCGGCGCGCTGAGGTTTCGGGCGGCGCGTCCTGCCCGGAGCACTTGAACGAGAGCACCGTTTTTTCGCACGAGAGAACCAATGTCTCTGCGCGGGCGACATTGGGGCCGGGCGAGCACCAATGGTGCTCTCACGCGCAGAAATGGTTCTGTCGTTCAAGTGTCCGCGAAGAGTCCTGCCACGATGGAGCGATGGCATCCGACGCACTGACCGAACTGTGGCCCGCCGCCGGGGTGCGCGCACGCGCCGGCGACCTCGAGCTGCGCTGGATCGACGACGACCTTCTCGTGCAGCTCGCCGAGCTGGCCGGGCGCGGCGTGCACGACCCCGCGACGATGCCGTTCTACACGCCCTGGACGCGCGGCACCGCTGAGCAGGTCGCGCGTAGCGTGCTCACCTACCAGTGGGCGGTGCGCCAGAACGTCGGGCAGAAGCTCACGCTCGAGTTCGCCGTCCTCTCAAAGGGCGTCGTTGTCGGGTCCCAGGGCGCAAGCGGGTCGGACTGGCCCGTGCTGCGCGAGGTCGAGACCGGTTCGTGGCTCGGGCTCGAGTACCAGGGTCACGGCATCGGCAGCCGCATGCGGGCACTCATGCTGCACCTGCTCTTCGAGGGCGTCGGCGCCGACCACGTGACCTCCGGCGCTTTCGACGACAACGTGCGCTCGAACGCCGTGTCGCGGAAGGTCGGCTACGAATTCGACGGCATCGCGCGTGTTGCGCGCGAGGGCGCGGCGGGCACCGTGAACCGCTACCGGATGTCGCGCGAGCGGTGGCTCGAGGTGCGCGACCGCCACGCCGAGCTGCTCGGCGCGCCCGTCGAGCTCGAGGGGGTCGAGCGCTTCCGCGCGCAGCTCGAGCAGCCGCACGACTAAGCGGTCGCCACCTGCTGAGGCATCCGCTCGATCGATGCCGCGTGAAGTGGCGACCGCTTTCGCGTGTCTGACCGCCCTGCTCTAGACAGCGGCCGAGATCGCCTCGAAGTCCTCGTCGGACAGGGTGACGGATGCCCCGGCGATGTTGTCCTCGAGGTGATCCACGCTCGACGTGCCGGGGATCGGCAGCATCACGGGCGAGCGCTTCAGCAGCCACGCCAGCGCGAGCTGCGACGGGCTCGCGCCGGTCTTGTCGGCGATCGCCGCCAGCGGGCCGCCGGGCTGCGAGAGCTTCCCGGTCGCGAGGGGGAACCACGGGATGAAGCCGACGCCGTGCTCGGCCGACCAGTCGAGCAGCTCCTCCGACTGGCGGTTCGTCACGTTGTAGAGGTTCTGCACCGTCACGATGTCGGCGACCTTCCGGGCGGCCTCGACCTCGGCGACCGACACCTCGGAGAGCCCGATGTGGCGGATCTTGCCCTCGCTCTGCAGCGCCGCGAGCTCGCCGACCTGGTCCTCGAGGGGCACCTCGGGGTCGATGCGGTGCAGCTGGAACAGGTCGATCGTGTCGAGCCCGAGGTTGCGCAAGCTGAGCTCGGCCTGCTGGCGCAGGTAGGCGGGGCGGCCGACGGGCGTCCAGATGTTCGGGCCCTGCCGCGTGAGGCCGGCCTTGGTCGCGATGACCAGGTCGTCGCGATAGGGGTGCAGCGCCTTCTTGATCAGCTGCTCGGCGACGACCGGTCCGTAGGAGTCGGCCGTGTCGATGAAGTTCACGCCGAGCTCGACGGCGCGCTGCAGCACACGCACGGCGCCCTCGGGGTCGCGGGACTCGCCCCACACGCCCGGCCCGGGCAGCTGCATCGAGCCGAAGCCGAGGCGGTTGACGGTGAGGTCGCCGCCGATGGTGAACGTGCCGGATGCCGCAGCGGTCAGTTCAGTGTCAGTCATTCAGATCTCCTCAATCGGGTCTGTCCACTTCAATCCCCAGAACGGCCGCCGCCATTCCGCGACTGTCTTTCGGGAGTGTCGTGCGGCTGTCTCGTGCGCCAACTAGCGTGGGCACATGGATCGTGGTGTGAACTGGCTTGCCGTCTGGATGATCATCGGGCTCGTCGTGTGCGCGGCCCTGATCGTGGGGGTGACCCTGGTGCCGGGCTACCACCTCTCGAGCGGGGTCGTGGGCGGCACCTCGGCGGTCGCGCTGCTCTGACACCTGCGTGAACGGCGCCGGGTCGAAGACGCCGTAGCGCTCGCGGAACTCCGACACGCGGGCGGGCCACAGCAGCGTGAGGCGGCCGGCTGCCTCGTCGCGGTACCAGCTCGAGCATCCGCCCCGCAGCCACACCGTGTCGGCCGCGAGCCGGTCGATCTCGGCCGAGTATGCGGCCTCGGCCGCGGCGCCGACCTCGAGCGGGGCCGGGTCGCCATCGGCGCGGCGCGCGTCGAGGTGGTCGAGCGCGCCGAGCACATAGCCGAGCTGCGCCTCGATGATCTCGAAGGCCGAGTGGTGCCCCAGGGCGGCGTTCGGCCCGTCGAGGACGAACAGGTTGGGGAATCCGCTCATCACGGTCGACGCGTGGCTCGTCATGCCCGCGCTCCAGTGCGCCGCCAGGCTCTCGCCGCCGCGGCCGGCGACGAGGCGCGCGAAGGGCGGCCGCGTGGTCTCGAACCCGGTCGCGAAGATGAGCACGTCGAGGTCGTAGCGGGCGCCGGATGCCGCGACCGCGGTGCTCCCGTCGACCCGCTCGAGGGCACTGGCCTCGAGCACGACGTTCGGCCGCTGCAGGGCCGGGTAGTAGTCGTCGCTGAACACCGCGCGCTTGCAGCCGAGCTCGTAGTCGGGGGTGAGGGCGGCGCGCAGCCCGGCGTCGGCGATCTGGGCGCGCAGGTGCGCGAGCGCTCTGCCGCGCAGGGCCTCGAGCGCCGCGGACCCGGCGATGCG
>NZ_JBLRDT010000253.1:0-2954 GCF_057512245.1 Gryllotalpicola sp. CP2-P1 | reverse complement strand
CGTAGGTATCGCGCGTGGCCCGGGTGAGCAGGGCGCCTGCGGCGGTGCGCAGGCCGATGGATGCCGCGAGCAGCTTGGTCGCGTGCTTGTCCATCGCCAGGGCCCCGGCGCTCACGCCGCTGCCGACATACGGGATTCCGGCGAGTTCGCACAGCGCCGCGATGGTGCCGTCCTCACCCGGGGCTCCGTGCACGAGCGGCAGCGCAACGTGGCAGTCCCCCAACGCGGCGACGGCCTCGGAAAGCTGGGCGGGCTCGTCCCCGACGCGCCAGGACCCGTCCTGAGCGATCGTGAGCCGCACCGGCTCATAGCGGGTGGGGTCGAGCGCCGACGCGGCGGCCCGCGCGGAGGCGAGCGAGACCTCGTGCTCGCCGTTCGCGCCGCCGCCGATGACGGCGACCCTGGTCTTCTCGCTCACGATGCGGCCTTGACCGTCTCGGCGTACGCGAGGCCCTCTGCCCGTTCGACCCTTTCGACCCGCCGGCCGATGCCGGTCACGATCTCGTTGGGAATCGTTCCGCACCACGCGGCCCAGTCGGCGACGGTCGGCTCGCCGTAATCGCCCGGCCCGAAGATCGTGACGAACTCCCCGGGCAGCGCGTCTCCGTCAGCCCCCAGGTCGACGACGAGCTGGTCCATCGACACCCGCCCGACGATGCGCCGTCTGCGCCCGCGCACGAGGATCTCGGCGTCGGGGGCGACGGCGCGTGGAACCCCGTCGGCGTAACCGGCGGCGACGAGCGCGAGTGTGGTGTCCTGCGTGGTCACGGCGCTGTGGTCGTAGCCCACGGGAGTTCCGGCCGGCACCCGCCGCACATCGACGATCTGGCTCTGCAGCATCAGTGCTCCGCGCAGGGGCACGGTGCCGCTCGGGTCGATGCCGACGAGCCCGGCACCCACCCGGCAGAGGGTATGACGCGCAGCGGGCTGTGTCAGCGTCGCGGCTGTCGCGGCGAGGTGACGCAGCGGCGCATGCAGCCGCGCGCTTGCGGTCGCGCGCACCGCCTTCAGGAATCGCGCGCGCTCGCGCCTGTTCGCAGCGGCACTCGGCGTGCTCGCGCAGCTCAAGTGACCCATCACGCCCACGACCTCGACGTCGCGCTCGGCTTGGGCAGCTGCCGCGAAGCCGAGCAGCTGCGGCCACAGTGCGGGCGCGCACCCCTCACGTGCCATGCCGCAGTCGATCTGCAGGTGGATCAGCGCGCGCCGACCGCTCCTGCGCGCGGCGCGGCGCACCGCGTCGAGGTGGGCGACGCCCGGAACCGCGATCTCCACCCCAGCGGCGATGGCGCCGGCGAAGTCGGCGTCGACAGTGTTCAGCCAGCTGAGGATGGGCGCCGAGAGCCCGGCGGCTCGCAGTGCCAGCGCCTCGGCGATGCTCGTCACCCCGAGACGGGTCGCGCCGTTCGCCAACGCCGTGCGCGCCACGAGCTCGGCGCCCGCACCGTATCCGTCGGCCTTGACGACGGCCATCAGCCGGCCGGGCATCACAGCCGCGAAGTGGCGGGTGTTCGCGGCGATCGCCGAGCGGTCGACGACGAGTCGTGTGCCGCTCATGCCGCGTGCGCTTCCGTGATCGGGCCGTAGATGGCGTGCGAGTGACCGCCCGTTGCGGCCCAGTAGCGGTCGCCGTAGCTCCAGTGCCACCACTCGGTCGGATAGTTCACGAGACCGGCGCCGCTGAGCGCAGTCGCCAGCCGGTCGCGGTTCGCGCGCGCCTGCGCACTGATGTTCGTCGCCGCGAAGTAGCACGCACCCGCGCTCTGCTCAGGCGTCGCGTCGATCGGGGTGCCCAGGTCGAGCTCTTCCAGATCGGGCCCCACCAGCGTCAAGTCGACCGCGGCACCCGCCACGTGCGGCGCAACCCCCAGCGGTGCGACGAACCGGCTCGACAGGCGCGTGACCTCGGCACGATCGAGCTCCGGGTGCAGCCGGCGCAGCTCCGTGGCATACGTGTCGATGATGCGCAGCTGTGCATGTGCGCTGCGATGACCCTCGATGATCTTCAGCGACAGCCCGTCGCCGAGCGACATCGCCGCCTCGACGAGCCGGGCCGCAAGGCCGCGGCGCACCCGGACGACCCCGTCGACCGCGCCTGAGATCGACCCGCCGATGACCGCGGGGAAGCTGATGACGGGGTCGCCGCAGTCGGCGACGGGGACCTGCGCGACGCGGGGATCTGAGAGCAGAAGGACCATGCTTCGACGCTACGGACGGCGGCTTGGCCGGCGCGTCGGCCGCGGGTGGGCTTTCGCGTCATCCTCGAGGATGACGGCGCTCAGCCCTCGGGAGGGATCGCGTGCTCGTACGAGAACACGACGAGCTGGACCCGATCCCGCAGGCCGAGTTTGGCCAGGACCCGGCTTATGTGCGTCTTGACCGTGGCCTCAGACAGATACTCCGAGCTCGCGATCTCGGCGTTCGACAGGCCCCGGGCGGCGAGCCGGAAGATCTCGCGCTCGCGCTGCGTGAGGTCGCTCCAGCCGGCGGGAACCTCGCGTCGGCCGCCGCCGTGACCGACGTGGGCGAACAGCTTCCGCGTGGCCGTCGCGGCGATCACCGCGTTCCCCTGGTGCACGGTGCGGATCGCGGCGAGCAGGAACTCCGGGTCGGCGTCCTTCAAGACGAAGCCGCTCGCACCGGCGCGGATCGCGCTCGCGGCGTTCTCGTCGAGATCGAAGGTCGTCAGCACGACGATGCGCGGCGGTTCGTAGCCGCCCGCGTCGGCATCGGCGAGGATGTCGCGCGTCGCCTGGATGCCGTCGCTGCGCGGCATCCTCACATCCATCAGCACGACGTCGGGCCGCGATCGTCCCGCCAATTCCCGGGCGGCCACGCCGTCGCCGGCCTCGCCCGCGAACACGAGGTCGGGCTGCGACTCGACCAGCATGCGGATGCCCGCGCGGAACAGCGCCTGATCGTCCACGAGCGCGACCCGGATGCCGGTCATGCGG
>NZ_JBLRDT010000252.1:0-2967 GCF_057512245.1 Gryllotalpicola sp. CP2-P1 | reverse complement strand
CCCGAGCAGGTGACCTTCGTGCTCAAGGGGCGCGGTATCGCGCAGCTGCAGCAGGAGGTGCTCGCGGGAGCCGTCGGCGGCCCGCAACGCCGCCTCACGGTCGCGCAGTTCGCCGCGAGCCACGGGCAGACGCCGCAGGCGATCGGGGCACTCACGAGCTATCTGGCCGGTTTCGGCATCCGCTCGACCGTGCTCGCCAACCGGCTCGACGTGCAGACGACGGGCACGGCGTCCGCCTACAACCGCGCACTCAACGTGAGCCAGAAGCAGTACCGGATTCCCGGCGGGCCGGCCCGCCACGGCACCGCCGGCCGGCCGCAGAACGTGCATGCGCCGACGAAGGCGCCGCAGCTGCCCCCGCGGCTGGCGCAGGGCGTCACGGCGATCTTCGGGCTGAGCAATTACGCCGCCTTCGGCAGCAGCACGGTGGCCGCCTCGGTGCCGGGGAAGAGCGCGCCCACCCTCAGCCCCGCGACGGTCGCCGCCGCGGTGCGGAAGGGCACGAGCGCGCCTGCAGCCCAGGGCGCGGCCGTGATCTCCGAAGACGACTGCGCCGCGATCACCCTCGGGTGGCCGCGCGACTGCAATCTGCCGCAGGACTTCGCGAGCGAGTACGGGCTCGACGACCTCGGCGCGCAGCACGACGGCACGGGCCAGGCCATCGGCGTCGTCACCTTCGCGTCGCTCGACGAGGGCGCGCCCGAGAACTTCTGGCAGAGCCTCGCGGCCACGCCCCAGCGCCCGCGCTCCGTCACGGTGCGCAACGTCGACGGAGGCCCGGGGGCGGCCGACGAGTACTCCGACGAGACCGATCTCGACGTCGAGCAGGCGGGCGGTGTCGCGCCCGGCGCCGACATCGTCGTCTACCAGGCGCCGAACACGGATGCCGGCGGGGTCGACGCGCTCTTCCAGGCCGCGGTCGAGAACACCGCGGGCTCGATCAGCATGAGCTGGGCGGAATCCGAGACGCTGGTGGCGTTCGGCCAGGCGACCGGCGCCGCGTCCGCCGGCTGGCGGGCGGCCTTCGACCTCGCGTTCCTCGAACTCGCCGCGCAGGGTCAGTCGACCTTCGTCGCCAGCGGAGACGTCGGCCCCTACCAGGCGCACATCGAGGACGATCTCGCGACGACGAATCTCACGGTCTCGGCCTTCGCCGCGAGCCCGTTCGTCACCGCAGCGGGCGGCACCACGCTGCCGTACACGGTCGACTTCTGGGGCAGCTGGAGCGACGAGCAGGTTACGGTTCCCGCCGAGCGAGCGTGGAACTCGGCGTACCTGTGGGGGCCGTTCGCGCGCACCTACGAGGTGTCCTACCAGGAGGCGGCGACGGTGAACATCGGCGGCGGTGGCGGCGGCTACAGCCGGTACCAGCCGCTGCCGCCCTACCAGCGGCTCGTGCCCGGCGGCCAGAGCTTCACGGCCGTGCAGAATCTGACCGGCACGGACCCGCGCCAGCTCGCCGCAGGGCTCACGCTGCCGACCGACTGGGTCGCGAACGAGTCGCCGCGCATCGTGCACGGGCGGGCGACCGGCCGCGCGGTGCCCGATCTTTCGGCCGACGCCGACCCGCAGACCGGCTATCTCGTCTACGCGCCCGAATACGGCGGCCTGATGCCGCTCGGCGGCACCAGCCTCGTCGCGCCCCAGCTCGCCGGGGCCGCCGCCGTGATCAACGAGGCGAACCGCGGGCGCAGCGGGTTCTGGAACCCGTCGATCTACCGAGCGGCCGCGAGCCGGAACTCGCCGTTCACGGCACTCAGCACGACGGGCGGCGGCAACGACAACCTGTACTACACGGGGACCCCCGGCACGCTCTACAACCCGGCGACGGGTCTCGGCACTCCCGATCTCGGAAGGCTCGCGGGCGCTCTGCGCCGACGCTAGGGAGACGCCAGGGAACCCGCAGGTCTAGCCGGCGCATAGGCGCGGACCGATAGCGTTCTTCGTGGTGAGTGCGCTTCCGAACAACGTGCTGGTGATGATCCCGACCTACAACGAACGGGACAACGTGGAGTGGATCGTCGGCCGCGTGCGCCGCGCGCAGCCCGACGCGCACGTGCTCGTCGTCGACGACTCCTCACCCGACGGCACCGGCGAGCTCGCCGACGCGCTCGCCGCGGCCGACGACCGGGTTCACGTGCTGCACCGCCCGGGCAAGCAGGGCCTCGGCCGCGCCTACATCGAGGCGATGCGCTGGGGCATCGCCCGCGGCTACGGGGTGCTCGTCGAGCTCGACGCCGACGGCTCGCACCAGCCCGAGCAGCTCGGCCGGCTGCTCGACGTGCAGGGCGCCGACCTCGTGCTCGGCTCGCGCTGGATCTCCGGCGGGGCGGTCGAGAACTGGCCGTGGCATCGGCGGGCGATCTCTCGGGTCGGCAGCGCCTACGCCCGCACCGTGCTCGGCCTCGGGGTCAGAGACGTCACGGGCGGGTATCGCGCGTTCCAGGCATCCGCTCTCGAGAAGCTCGACCTCGATGCCGTGCACAGCCACGGCTACGCGTTCCAGGTCGACATGCTCGCGCGTGCGGTGCGCGCCGGGCTGCGCGTGGTCGAGGTGCCGATCACCTTCGTCGAGCGCGAGCGCGGTGCGTCGAAGATGTCGATCGGCATCGTGGCCGAGGCGATGCTGCGCGTGACGTGGTGGGCGATCAGCCGGCGACGGCGCTGAGTCGCGCTGCTGCGGGCCGTCTTAGGCTCGGACCATGACCGAAACCTGGCACGACCCGTATGAGGAACTCGCCCAGCTGCGCGAGTTCGGGTCCTTCACCGTCACCAGTTCCTCCATCGACCACGGCCAGCCGATCCCGGCCGTGCACCGCTCGCCCGGGCAGGGCGGCTCGTCCGTCTCGCCGCAGCTGTCGTGGAGCGGCTTCCCCGCCGAGACGAAGAGCTTCGCCGTCACGCAGTTCGACCCCGACGCCCCCACGGGCTCCGGCTTCTGGCACTGGGCGGTCTTCAACATCCCCG
>NZ_JBLRDT010000251.1:0-2976 GCF_057512245.1 Gryllotalpicola sp. CP2-P1 | reverse complement strand
TCCATCGAAGCGCACGTCGACGAAATCTCACACTCGCCGGCCCGCGGGCCGTGACCGCGGATGTGACGGTTTCGACAACGCGCCCAAACCCTGTGGCGGCTCGCGGTTGTAGACCCCGCACTGATCGGGTGCACTCCGGCGCGCGCCGGACGTAGCGTTCAGACAAGATCCCGGTCTGCGCACTGACGCGCGGCCCGGCATTCGACGAGTTGCGTAAGGCAGGTAGGTCAATGGTCGACACAGCCCCCCGAACCACCGAGCAGGCACTGCCCGCGAGCGCTCCGCTCGCGCCCTCCGCTCCCGCCCCCGCCGAGCCGAAGCTCGACGTCGCGCTAGTCGAGCGGATGCTGCGGGGCAGCTACCCCGAGGTGAGGCTCGAGGCGCGCGAGGTCGCGAAGGACCCGCAGTTCCACAAGGTCGACGGTCTCAGCCTCGACGAGCAGCGCGAGCGCGCGCTGGCCCAGATGCGGGTGCAGGCCGCGCAGGGCTTCCAGCTGCGGGCCTTCCCGAAGCGCCTCGGCGGCCACGAAGACGCCGGCGGGAACCTCGCCGCCTTCGAAGAGCTCGTCACCGCCGACCCGAGCCTGCAGATCAAGGGCGGCGTGCAGTGGGGGCTCTTCGCCGCCGCGATCCTGCATCTCGGCACCGAGTACCACCACGACACGTTCCTGCCCGACGCGATCAGCCTCGCGGTGCCCGGCGCCTTCGCGATGACCGAGACGGGCCACGGGTCGGATGTCGCGAGCATCGGCACCACCGCCACCTACGACCCCGACACCGAGGAGTTCGTGATCAACACGCCCTTCCGCGCGGCGTGGAAGGACTACCTCGGGAACGCGGCGAAGCACGCGACCGCGGCGACCGTGTTCGCGCAGCTGATCACCCAGGGCGTCAACCACGGCGTGCACTGCTTCTACGTGCCGATCCGTGACGCCGCGACGGGCGAGTTCCTGCCCGGCATCGGCGGCGAGGACGACGGCCACAAGGGCGGCCTGAACGGGGTCGACAACGGGCGCCTGCACTTCGACAACGTGCGCGTGCCGCGCACCAACCTGCTGAACCGCTACGGCGACGTCGCCGCCGACGGCACGTACACGAGCTCGATCGACAGCCCCGGCCGCCGCTTCTTCACCATGCTCGGCACCCTCGTGCAGGGCCGCGTCTCGCTCGACGGGTCGACGACGATCGCGAGCGCGCTCGGCCTGTTCATCGCGCTGACCTACGCCACGCAGCGCCGCCAGTTCGCGAGCGCCGTGCCCGGTCAGGAGCAGGTGCTGCTCGACTACCAGCGCCACCAGCGCCGGCTGCTGCCGCGTCTCGCGCAGACCTACGCCCAGTACTTCAGCCACGATGTGCTGCTCAAGGCCTTCGACGACGTGTTCTCGGGTCGTGCCGACACCGACGAGAACCGGCAGAACCTCGAGACGCTCGCCGCGGCGCTCAAGCCGATCTCGACCTGGCACGCACTCGACACGCTGCAGGAGGCGCGTGAGGCGTGCGGCGGCAGCGGATTCCTCGCCGAGAACCGCCTCGTCGGCCTGCGCGCCGACCTCGACGTCTACGTGACCTTCGAAGGTGACAACAACGTGCTGCTGCAGCTCGTGGGCAAGCGCCTGCTGACCGACTACGCCAAGCAATTCAGGGGCGCGAGCGCCACCGACCTCGCGAAGTACGCGGCCGGCCAGGTGGCCGGCAAGGCGTTCAACGAGGGCGGCATCCGCCGCGTCGGGCAGAACCTGCGCGATCTGGCAGGCGTCGGCCACGGCGTCGAGGCGCTGAAGGACCACGCCACGCAGCGAGCCCTGCTGCAGGACCGCGTCGACACCATGGTCGAACGCATCGGCGCCGAGTTGAACAAGGTGCGCAAGGCCTCGCCGCTCGAGCAGGCCGCCGCGTTCAACGCCAACCAGGACGACCTCATCGCGGCTGCCCGCGCCTGGGGCGAGCTGCAGCAGTGGCAGGCATTCACCGACGCGCTCGAGGGCGTGACGGATGCCGGCACCAAGACGGTCCTCGGCTGGGTGCACTCGCTCTTCACGTTCTCGCTGTTCGAGAAGCACCTGTCGTGGTACCTCACGCACGGCCGCATCTCTGCGCGCCGCGGACAGGCGGTGAGCGCCTACATCAACCGGCTGCTCGAGCGCCTGCGCCCGCACACGCTCGATCTGATCGGCGCGTTCGGCTTCGAGCCCGAGCACGTGCGCGCTCCGATCGCCTCGGGCGCCGAGGGCACCCGCCAGGACGAGGCTCGGGCGCACTACGCGAGCTTGCGCGCGAGCGGCACGGCCCCGATCGACGAGAAGGCGGCCAAGAAGAAGCGGTGAGGCATCGCGCGCTCAGCGCGCGATGACGGCGCAGCGAAGAAGAGGGGTCGCCGAACGCCCGCCTGCGGCTTAGCCTTGCCCTACTGAAAATTCCTCAGTGGGAGGCGATGCGTGGCGGGCGGACTCCGGGCGGCGGCGTGGGCGCAGGCCGGGGTTCTGCTGGGCGCCTTCGCCGGCAGCCACCTGCTCTTCGTGTGCACCCCGGCAGGTCAGCACATCGACGCCGCGGGCTTCGGCCAGGTTCCTGAGCTCGACACCGCGCTGCACGGCATCCTCGAGGCGAGCCGGCTGGTGGTCCCCCTCGCGCTGGGCGTGGTCGTCGCGGTGCTCGCGATCGGCGCCCTCGTGCAGCGCCGCCTGCGCGAGGTGCTCGGCGCGCTTGCGCTCGTCGTCATCTCTTCGCTCGCCGCGGCCGCGGCGAAGCCCCTGCTGCCGCGGCCGCGGTTCGGTGAGAACGGCTACCCCTGGAACACGTTCCCCAGCGGGCACACCGCGGTGGCGACGGCTCTGCTGTGCGCCGCCCTCTGGCTGGCACCGCGCCGACTGAGCGGCACGGGATTGCGCGTGGGTCTCGTGGCGCTCGGCACGGCCTTCGGCTGGGCGCTCGTCGTGAGCTATGCGCACAGGCAGGCCGACGTCGCCGGCTCGGGAA
>NZ_JBLRDT010000250.1:0-2976 GCF_057512245.1 Gryllotalpicola sp. CP2-P1 | reverse complement strand
GCGCGCTACACCGACAGCACCGCCGCGTCCGACTGTGCGAACGGCCAGAAAGCCCTGGCCGACCGGGTGCAGGCGAAGGCCGACTGCTCGGTGAAGTACGCCGACGCGACCGCACTCGACAAGTGCATCGCCGGGGACGACGCCGCCGCACAGACCGCGCAGACTGCCGCGGATGCGGCCGCGAAGAAGGCCGCCACGATCGGCCAGTCCTTCGACAACCCCAACCCCGCGGGCACGCACAGCCAGATGCAGTCGACCAACCGCCTCGACGGCTCGCAGACCACCTATGAGGAGTGGTTCGACGGCTACACCGACAACTGGGGCGGCTACGACGAGTTCGAGGCGCCCAAGGCCGGCGACAAGTACATCGCGGTCACCGTTCATGTGAAGGCCAACGATGCAGGCGTGGATGCCTCCACCGTCGCGTACGACGCCGACCTCACGGGCCCCGACGGCACCGCCTATGACCAGGCCGACGTCTACGGCTACGCCGGCGCGATGCCCGACGTCACGCTCGGCGCCGGTCAGCAGGCCGCGGGTGTCGTCGTCTTCGAGGTTCCTGCCGCCTTCACCGGTGGTCGCGTGAGCTTCGGCGACGGCTCGGTGTTCACCGCGCTGCGGTAGCGTCCGTCGGCGTCGCGGGCGCCCCGCTTCTCGGCCCCGCGCCGAGTCGGGGCGCCCACGATCTGCCTTCCCGACCAGGCTGAAAGTGTTCCCTCGTGCAAGTGCTGCTGCCGGAACGACGCAGAACGACCGCAGAGCGAGCTACTCAGCGAGCTACTCAGCGACCGGCGCGCCGACCGCCCGCCGCACCAGCGCCTCGAGCTCGGCGGCGCCGAACGCCCGGAACTCGTCCCCAGGCCAGCCATGCAGCACCGCGACCCACTCCGCGGGAAGCGCCGCCGCCCCATACACGGCCCCCGCCAGCGACCCCGCGATCGCCGCGACCGTGTCGGTGTCGTTCCCCGCCCGCACCGCCAGCTCGAGCACCTCGCGCAGCGACGACCCGTGCACCAGAGCCGACCACGCCGCCTGCAGGGCGCCGACCACCCAGCCGTTGTTGGCGGGAAGCTCCCACGGCAGCACCGCCTCGGCCGCGTCCAGCCGCGCATGCCAGACGGCGGCACGCGCACCCGGCAGCGCGCCCACCGCGGCCCGCAGTTCCGCGGTCCCGCCGAGCACCGCCGATCGGATGGCGAGCGACCACACCACGCAGGCATCCCCCGCGTCGACCTCGAAGTGCGTCAGCTCGCTCACGCGGCGAGCAGCCGCAGCCAGGGCATCCGCCTGGCCCTCGCCCAGATAGCCGAGCGCCACCGGCCCCGTGCGCATCAGCGACCCGTTGCCGGCCGACCGCCCGGCCTGGTCGTGAACAGCTCGCGCCGACGCGCGCGCATCGTCTTCAGTGACGTGGCGGATGCCTGCGAGCACCGCCTTCGTCTGAAGGCCGACGTCCTTCGCGCTGCGGCACCAGCCGATCCACTCGCCGACGATGCTCGCGAGCACCGCGCTGTCGTCGAGCGATCGACCGCGGGCCAGCGCCTGCAGGATGGGCACGGCCATGCTCGTGTCGTCGGTCCACTCGCCGAGCCCCCACGGCGGGGCGGCGTGAAGGGTGATTGGCGTCGGCGGCAGGACAGGCGCACGGAATTCGTATGCTGCTCCCAGTGCGTCCCCTGCCGCCGACGCAGTGACGGCGCCGACAGCCCGGTCCAGTTGCTGTGGTGTCAGCATCCGTCCCCCAACCCCTTAAGAGTTGACAGTATTGGGCACCGCGCCCGCACTTCTGCCCCCATTTCGCGGTGCCGTGAGCCCCCGGTGCCACACGGCGCGAGTCAGGACGGTACTTGAGACCGTTGTGGCGGCCCCGGCCCGGCGCGAGCCTTTCGGTGGAAAGGAACACCACCATGACCACCACACCCGCCGCCCCCGGCGGCTACGTCCCGCCCGCTGCGCCACCGGCGCCCGAGCCGAAGTCGTTCACCGCGACCTGGCTGTTCTCGCTCGTGCTCGGGTGGCTCGGCGTCGACCGCTTCTACCTCGGGAAGATCGGCACCGGCATCCTCAAACTCATCACCCTCGGCGGGCTCGGCATCTGGTGGGCGATCGACGTCATCCTCGTGCTCACCGGGCTCACGACCGACAACCTGCGCCGCCCGCTGCTCGGCGTCGACAGCGACAGAGACCGGAAGCTGGCCTGGATCGGCACCGGCGTGCTCGTCGTCGCGAGCTCGATCGGCTCGGCGTTCGGGCACTGGAACGGCCCGATGCACTGACCGCTCGCCACCCTGACCGCACAGCGGCTCGGCCCCTAGGCTGACCGCATGCCCGACGTCGCCGACGACCGCGAGGCGGATGCCCCGCCCGCACGCCCCGGAATCGAAGACCGCCTCAGCCGGCTGCTGCAGCTCGACACCGTCTCGGCGACGGTCGTCGCCGAGGGCACAACCGCGTTCGAAGAGCTGCTGGCCGAGCTCTACCCGCTCGTGCACGAGCACCTGACCAAGGAGCGTATCGGCGAGCGCGGCTTCCTGTTCAGCTGGGGGCTCGCTTCACCTGCAGCGAGTCGGCCCCCGGGGGGCGACGGTGACCCCGTCGTGCTCATGGCCCACTTCGACACGGTGCCCGCGGTCGCCGCCGAGTGGAGCTTCAACCCCTTCTCGGGCCATGTCGCCGACGGCGCGGTGCACGGCCGCGGAGCCGTCGACGACAAGGGCGCCCTCGTGACCGTGCTCGAGGCGGTCGAGAACCTGCTGGCCGCGGGGCGGACGCCCGCCCGCCCGGTGCTCGTCAGCCTGGGCGGCGACGAAGAGACCCTCGGCGCCTCGGCGAACGCCATCGCCGAGGCGCTGCACGCGCGGGGCATCCGCCCCTGGCTCATCATCGACGAGGGCGGCGCCGTCATCGACGCGCCGCTTCCGACGCTCGATCATCAGAGCGCGATGGTCGGCGTCGCCGAGAAGGGCGCGATGACGG
>NZ_JBLRDT010000249.1:0-2981 GCF_057512245.1 Gryllotalpicola sp. CP2-P1 | reverse complement strand
CGCCGCCCAGCCCCCGTGCGCGCCACTCCTCGCGGATGTCGAGATCGAGGGCGCCGTCGCCGAGGACCGCGCTGCCGACGGCCGGCTCGTCAGGAGTCGTGCGCAGCGCGAAGAGGGCGCGGCGACCCGCGGCGACATCGAACGCGGTCTGCTCGTCGAACGGCTCGAGCAAGGCGCCGGCGGCCGAGGCATCCGTCTCGACCAGATCGACGATCGGCCGCGTCACTGCCCGTCTTCGAAGACGTTGAAGCGGTAGCCGACGTTGCGCACGGTGCCGATCAGCGACTCGCTGTCGCCGAGCTTCGCGCGCAGGCGGCGCACGTGCACGTCGACGGTTCGGGTGCCGCCGAAGTAGTCGTAGCCCCACACCTCGGAGAGCAGCTGCTCGCGCGTGAAGACGCGGCTCGGGTGCGTGGCGAGGAAGCGCAGCAGCTCGAACTCCTTGAAGGTGAGGTCGAGCGGGCGGCCGTGCACCTTGGCCGAATAGGACGCCTCGTCGATCGTGACGCCCGAGGTCTGGATCTTGCTCGAGGTGGCGTCTGCCGTGTGCCGATCGAGCGCGAGGCGAATGCGGGCGTCGACCTCGGCGGGCCCCGCCTCGGCGAGCACCACGTCGGCCACCCCCCAGTCGGCGTTGACCGCGGGAAGCCCGCCCTCCGTCAGCACGAGCAGCACGGGCGCGGGCGACCCCGTCGTGCTCAGGATCTTGCAGAGCGCCTTGGCGCCGACCAGGTCGCGGCGGGCGTCGATGAAGATGAGGTCGCAGCTCGGGGCGTTCACAAGCGAGGCGGCTTCGGCCGGCAGCGCGCGGGCGCGATGGTTCAGCAGACCCAGGGCGGGCAGCACATCCTGATCCTGTGCGGATGTCAGGATCAGCAGCTGCGCCATACGACCTCCATGACCTTCGACGTTGATTCGGCATCCTATCCGACGCGAGGGCAGCGGATTCGCCGCGGGAAAGCGCGCACGGCGGCAGAATGGAGGCATGACGAGCGATCCGCTTCCCAAGGCTGCGGCGAAGGGCACCGTCTCTGCGGTGTGGGGCTTCGCCCTCGTGGCCGCCGTGCTGATCGGCATCTTCTCGCACCCCGACCGGGACGGCGCCTGGCTGAGCCTGTCGCTTGCGGCATCCGTCGTCATCGCCCTCTGCATCCAGCTCGCGACGCGCGAGAAGCGCGGCTTCGTGACGCGGCTCGCATCGTCCGTCAGCGGCGCGCTCGTGATCCTGGCCGTCGCAACCGGCGCGATTTACCTCATCCACTAGGCTGACCGCATGCTTGTCACGCTGGAACTCGTGTTCATCGCTCTGCTGGGCCTGGCCGGGCTGGCGATCGCGGGCACCGCGGTGCTCGTGGTCTACAACCTGTTCCGCGGCCAGCACTAGCCTCGCCATGATCGAGTTGCCCGTCGGCCTGCCGGCCGAGCTCGTCCCGCTGTCGTGGCTGATCGGCGTGTGGGAGGGCACGGGGGTGCTCGACTACAAGATCGGCGAAGACCACGTCCAGCGCGAGTTCGGCCAGCGCATCAGCTTCAGCCACGACGGCCTCTCGTACCTCAACTACAACTCCTATACGTGGGTGCTCGACGACGAGCACACGCCGCTCGTCGCCGAGACGGGCTATTGGCGCCTGTCGCGCGAGCTGACCGCGGGCGACCCCGGCCCGGGCATGCTGCCGGGTGTCGGCACGCGACCGTTCACCGACGCCGAAGCCGTCGAGACGCTGCGCAACGATGCCGGCGGGTTCGACATCGAGGTCGCTCTGGTGCACCCCGACGGCGTTTCAGAGGTGTACCTCGGGCAGGTCAAGGGTCCGCGCATCGATCTCGCGACCGATGCCGTGATGCGCACGGCCGGCGCCAAAGAGTACTCGGCCGCGACGCGCCTCTATGGGCTCGTCGAGGGACATCTGCTGTGGGCGTGGGACATCGCGGCCCTCGGCCAGCAGCTGCGCACGCACGCCTCGGCGCGACTCGCGAAGGTGGACTGAGCGATGACCGCCCTGTTCTCGTCCCTCGACGGCGCGGTGCTCGTCGGTGACGGCCCCGACTCGGGCGCGGTGTGGCACTACGGCAACCCCGTCGGCGAGCAGCGCGCCCTCGAAGACGGCCGCGCGGTCGTCGAGCTCGCTCAGCGCGCCGTCATCACCATCGCCGGCCCCGACCGGCTCAGCTGGCTGAACTCGATCACGAGCCAGAGCCTGCTGGGGCTCGCAGAGGGCGAGTCGAGCGAGACGCTCGTGCTCGACCCCTCTGGGCGCATCGAGTTCGCCGTGCGCGTCGTCGAAGACGGCGAGCGGCTCTGGCTGATCGTCGACCGCGCAGAGGCGGCGGCACTCGTCGATTTCCTGCAGAAGATGCGGTTCATGCTGCGCGTCGAGATCGAAGACGTGACGGATGCCTCGGCGGTGCTCGGCTCGACCGTGCCGCTGATCTCCATTCGCGCTGCGCGCGAGTCGATCGACGAAAGCGCTGCCGCGGCCCCCGCAGGTCGACTCGGCGCAGCGGCGGCCCCCGCAGGTCGACTCGGCGCAGCCGAATGGAGACCCGGGGACCGCACCGTCGTCTGGCATGACCCCTGGTCGCAGGTCGCGGCCGGCGGCCACCAGTACGCCGCAGCCGACCATGACTACTCCGGCTGGAGCTGGTTCGAGACGATCGTCACGCGAGAGCTCGCCGCGGGGCTCGCCGCGCGCGCGGCATCCGGCCTGGTCGCCGTCGCCGGTGTCGCCGCGAGCGAGGCGCTGCGTATCGCCGCGCGCCGGCCGCGTTTCGCGACCGAGGTCGACGAGCGGTCGATCCCGCACGAGCTCGACTGGCTGCGCTCGGCCGTGCACCTGAACAAGGGGTGCTACCGCGGGCAGGAGACCATCGCGAAGGTGCACAACCTCGGCCACCCGCCGCGCCGGCTGGTGCTGCTGCACCTCGACGGCTCCGACGCCGTCCTTCCTGAGGCGGGTGCCGAGGTCGTGCAGGGCGAGGCG
>NZ_JBLRDT010000025.1:0-22426 GCF_057512245.1 Gryllotalpicola sp. CP2-P1 | reverse complement strand
CGACCTCGCCCGCACCGCCGACGACGCCGGTCTCGAGCTGCTCACCATCGAGGACGCCTTCGGCCTGCAGACCCGCCACCCTTTCGACACCGTCGACCCCGCCGAGACCCGCGACGTGCGCGGCCGCCTCGACGCCGTGCTGCTCGCCAACTGGCTCGCGCCGGTGACGACGCGCATCGGGCTCATCCCGACCGTGAGCACGACGCACACCGAGCCGTTCCACGTCTCCACCGCGATCGCGACCCTCGACTACGCGAGCCGCGGGCGTGCCGGCATCCGCCCGATCGCCGCGGCGAAGCCGCACGAGGCCGCGCACGTCGGGCGCCGCACCTTCCCCGAGATCGACCGGGCGGACTTCACGGGGCCCGAGGCGCAGGCGCTCATCAGCGAGTGGTTCGGCGAGGCGGCCGACGTCATCGAGGTCGCGCGCCGGCTGTGGGACTCGTGGCAGGACGACGCGATCGTCCGCGACACCGCGACCGGCCGCTTCATCGACCGTGAGCGGCTGCACTACATCGACTTCGAGGGCGCGCACTTCAGCGTCAAGGGCCCGTCGATCGTGCCCCGCCCGCCGCAGGGCCAGCCGGTCGTCGCGCTGCTCGCGCATCAGCGCATTCCCTACGAGCTCGCCGCCCGCCAGGGCGACGTCGTGTTCATCACGCCGCACGACGACGCGCAGCTCGCGTCGATAAGCGCCGAGGTGCGCGACGCCGAGACGCGGGTCGAGCGCGTGGGCGAGCCCCTGCGCGTCTGGGCCGACGTCGTGGTGCTGATCGAGGAGACGACGGATGCCGCACAGGCAGCCCTCGCGCACCTCGACGAGCTCGCCGGCGAGACCTTCACGAGCGACGCGCTCATCGTCGCCGACACCGCGGAGGATGTCGCCGGGCGGCTGCTCGCCTGGCACGCGGCCGGGGTGGACGGCATCCGTCTGCGCCCCGCGCGCCTGCCCTACGACCTGGACCGCATCGCGCGCGACGTCGTGCCGCTGCTCGAGGCGGCCGGCGTGCGCACGCCGCGCACCGACGACCCCGCCGCGACGCTGCGCGCCCGCCTCGGGCTGCCGGTTGCTGTGAACCGCTACGAGAAGGAAGTCGCCTGATGACCGCAACGAACCCCACCACCGGCAAGCCGATCAAGCAGGTCCACCTCGCCGCGCACTTCCCTGGCGTGAACAACACGACCGTGTGGAGCGACCCGGCCTCAGGCAGCCAGATCGACTTCGACTCGTTCGAGCACTTCGCAGCGACCGCCGAGCGAGGGAAGTTCGACTACCTCTTCCTCGCCGAGGGGCTGCGCCTGCGCGAGCACCGCGGGCACATCCACGACCTCGACGTCGTCGGTCGGCCCAACACGCTCGCGATCCTCGCGGCGATCGCGGCGATCACGCAGCACATCGGCCTCGTGGGCACGCTCAGCTCGACCTTCAACGAGCCCTACGAGCTGGCGCGCCAGCTGCAGACTCTCGACGTGCTCTCCGGCGGCCGGGCCGGCTGGAACGTCGTGACGACGTCGGATGCCTTCACCGGCGCCAACTTCCGCCGCGGCGGCTTCCTCGACTACGCCGATCGCTACCTGCGCTCGAGCGAGTTCATCGCCACCGCGCGCGAGGTGTGGGACTCGTGGGCCGACGACGCGATCGTCGCGGACAAGGCGGGCGGCCGCTTCCTCGCCGGCGACGCGCTGCGCCTCGTCGACCACCACGGGCCGCAGTTCGACGTGACGGGCTACGGCACGCTGCCGCGCTCGCCGCAGGGCCACCCCGTGATCGTGCAGGCGGGCGACTCGAGCGACGGCCGCGACTTCGCAGCGCGGGATGCCGAGGTCATCTTCTCGCGGCACTCGGAGTTCGAGGACGGCCGCGCGTTCTACGCCGACGTCAAGAGCCGGGTCGAGGCGAACGGCCGCGACCGGGACGACCTCAAGATCCTGCCGGCGGTCACCTTCGTCCTCGGCGACACGGCGGAGGAGGCGGAGGAGCGCAGCCGGTTCATCCAGCATCAGCAGGTCAGCCCCCAGACGGCGATCGCCTTCCTCGAGCAGGTGTGGGGGCGCGACCTCACGGCCTACGACCCCGAGGGGCCGCTGCCCGACATCGAACCCGACCTCGGCGGGGCATCCGTCACCCGAGGCCGGGTGCGGCACGATCGCGATGTCGCGGCCACCGCGCGGCAGTGGCGGGAACTGGCCGAGGCCGAGAACCTCAGCATCCGCGAGCTCGTGATCAGGGTCTCCGGCCGGCACTCCTTCGTCGGCACGCCGCAGCACGTCGCGGAGGAGATCAACCGCTACGTGCAGGGGGATGCCGCCGACGGGTTCGTCATCGTCGGGCACCTGAGCCCCACGGGCCTCGACGAGTTCGCCGACCGCGTGATCCCCGAGCTGCAGGAGCGCGGCGTGTTCCGCACCGAGTACCCGGAAGGGGCGACGCTGCGCGAACTGCTCGGCGTCAAGCCGCCGGTCGCGCAGCCCGCCGACCTCGTGACGTCATCTTCGTAACGCAGGGACCCAGTAGTTCACACTCGGGCGCCGGCCTCCGCCGGGTGCCTAACGTTCGAATCGCCCCACCTCGACCCCAACCAGGAGTACCACTGTGACCTCACGCACCACGGCGCGCGTCGCCGCATTCGCTGCAGGGGCCGCCGCGCTCGCGTTCGCGCTCGCCGGCTGCTCAGGCGGCTCCGGCTCCACGAACGGCGCCGGCTCGAGCGCCGCCTCCAAGCCCGTCTCGGGCGGCAACCTCACCTTCGCCATCTCGAGCGAGAACGGCTGCATCGACCCGCAGCAGGTCGGCAACAACGACGACATCGCCATCGCGCGCCAGACGGTCGCCTCGCTCACCTCGCAGGACCCGAAGACCGGCGAGATCAAGCCGTGGCTCGCCTCTTCGTGGAAGGTGAATGCGGATGCGTCGAGCTTCACGTTCACGCTGCGCACGGGTACGACGTACGCCGACGGCACGCCGATCGATGCGGAATCCGTCAAGGAGAACTTCGCGGGCATCCAGGCCCTCGGGGCCAAGGCGACGCTCGGCTCGACCTACCTGAGCGGCCTCAAGGACGTCAAGGTCATCGACCCGCAGACGGTCGAGATCGACTTCAGCAAGCCGAGCGCGCAGTTCCTGCAGGCGACCTCGACCTTCACGCTGGGGCTCGTGTCGAACGCGAGCACGAAGCTCTCTGTCGCCGATCGCTGCGCGGGCAAGTTCGCCGGCTCGGGCCCGTTCACGGTGAAGAGCTTCACCCCGGCTCAGCAGGCGGTGCTCGTCAAGCGAGACGGCTACGACTGGGGCCCCTCGACGAACTCCCACACCGGTGAGGCCTACCTCGACAGCGTGACCTTCAAGGTCGTCCCCGAGGCGTCGACCCTCACGGGCTCGCTGTCGAGCGGCCAGATCGACGCGTCGGCAGATGTGCAGGCCACCGACCTGCCGCAGTTCGACGGCAACGGGTTCTGGGTGCGCAACCGCACCAACCCGGGTGTCGTGTACAACCTCTACCCCAACGCGAAGAACCCGGCCCTGGCCGATGAGAAGGTCCGCCAGGCGATCTCGAAGGCCATCGATCGCAGTGCGGTGACGAAGCTGCTCACCAAGTGGGACAAGCCGGCGAAGAGCGTGCTGTCCTCCTCCACTCCCTACTGGAGCGACCAGAGCAGCCTGCTCACGCAGGACGTGTCGGGCGCGAAGAAGCTGCTCGAGGACGACGGGTGGAAGCTCGGCAGTGACGGCGTCCGCGAGAAGGGCGGGAAGAAGCTGTCCTTCACGCTCGTCTACTGGCAGCCGACGAGCGACCAGCTGCAGCTCGTGCAGCAGGAGCTCAAGGCGGTCGGCATCGAGCTGCAGCTCAAGCAGACGACGATCGCCGACGCCACCGCGACCAACGACGGCACGCAGGCGCTGTCATGGGGCAATCTGACCCGCGCCGACCCCGATGTGGTGCGCACGGTCTTCTCGGCCCGAGGCACGCAGAACAACAACCACCGCGCGGCGGAAGCGGTCGACGACGTCCTCGACCTGCAGGCCGCCACGACCGACAAGGCGGCGAGGCAGAAGCTTGTCGACCAGGCCGCGAAGACCCTGATCACGGAAGCCTGGTCCATCCCGGTGTTCCAGCTGTCGACCACGATCGCGGCCTCCGACAAGGTGCACGACCTGAAGTTCGAAGCGTCCAGCCGGCTCGACTTCTACGACACCTGGCTCAGCAAGTAGGCGACGCGGGCGAACGGAGCGGCGATGCTCAGAGCAGCACCAGTGAAATATGTGGCCAGACGGCTTCTGCAGGGCGTGTTCGTGCTGTGGGCGGCGTACACCCTGTCGTTCCTGATCCTGTTCACCCTCCCCGGCGACGCGGCCACGGTCGCGGCCGCCGGGGGCGGTGACGCCAGCACGGTCGACCCGAAGCTCGTCGAGCAGCTGCGCCACGAGTACGGGCTCGACCAGCCGCTGTGGCTGCAGTACCTGCACGCGCTCGGCAAGGCGCTGCGCGGCGACTTCGGCAGCAACCCGCAGACGGGCCAGCCGGCGCTGCACGAGGTCACCCAGGTGCTGCCGAACACGCTCGGACTCGCCGCTGCGGCCCTCGTGCTCGCGGTCGTCGTGGGCTTCCTGCTCGCGGTCGCGAGCACCTTCCCGCGCGCGGCGTGGCTGCGTCAGGCGCTCGGCGCCCTGCCGCCGCTCGGCGCCGCGGTGCCCGTGTTCTGGATCGGCCTGCTGCTGCTGCAGTGGTTCTCGTTCCATTTGCGCTGGTTCCCGTCGTTGGGCGACGAGGGATTCCGCAGCCTGGTGCTCCCCGCCGTCACACTGGCCGTGCCGACCGGGGCCTACATCGCGCAGCTGCTCTCGCGCAGCCTGCGCCTGACGCTCGGCCGGCCGTACATCGAGCAGGTGCGGGCCAAGGGCGCGGGCGAGGCGCGGGTGCATTTCGCGCACGCGCTGCGCAACGCCGTGCTGCCGACGCTCACCATGGTCGGCGTGCTGATCGGCAACCTGCTCGCCGGCACGGTCGTCACCGAGACCGTGTTCTCGCGCACCGGCGTCGGCCGGCTCGTCGTGCAGGCCGTTGGCGACCGCGACCTTCCCGTCGTGCAGGTCGTGGTGGTCTTCGCCGCGCTGGTCTTCGTCGTCTCGAGCCTCGCCGTCGACCTCGTCTACCCGCTCATCGACCGGCGCATCGTGCTCGGGCGCGCCGCCGCAACCGCCTAGGGGGTCCACCGTGTCAGAGCTCATCCTGAACGAGCGGTTCACCGACGGCAGCGCCGAGAACACCGGCCATGCCGAGGAACGACCGGCACGGGCATCCGGATTCTCGCGTGCACTGCGGGGCGCAGTGACGCGACCCGGTCTCGTCATCTCCGTGCTCGTGATCGCCCTCGTCATCGTGTGGGCGCTCGCGCCGAGCCTGTTCGCGCACCACGACCCGCTCACCGGCAACGTCGCCGAACGCCTGCAGGCGCCGAGCGCGCAGCACATCTTCGGCACAGACAACCTCGGCCGCGACCTGTGGGCGCGCGTCGTCTACGGCTCGGCGCAGTCCCTCGCGGCGACGTTCCTGGCGGTCGTGCTGGCCCTGCTCGTGGGCTCGATCCTCGGCCTGCTGGCCGGCTTCCTGCGTGGCTGGGTCGACGACGTCATCATGCGGGTGATGGACGTCGTGCTCGCCATCCCGACCGTGCTGCTCTCGCTCGCGATCATCACGGCGCTCGGCTTCGGCACCATCAACGTCGCGGTCGCGGTGGGCTTCGCGAGCGCCGCGAGCTTCGCGCGCGTCATGCGCTCTGAGGTCATCACGATCTCGACCGCGCTCTACGTCGAGGCGGCCCGTGCCTCGGGCGTGCGCTGGTACACGGTCCTGCGCCGGCACGTGCTGCCGAACTCGTTCGGGCCCGTGCTGTCGCTGTCTGCGCTCGAGTTCGGCACCGCCGTGCTCGCGATCTCAAGCCTGAGCTTCCTCGGCTTCGGGGCGCCCCCGCCCGCGCCCGAGTGGGGCGCCCTCATCTCAGAGGGCCGCAACTACCTCGCCACCTCGTGGTGGCTGACCACCTTCCCGGGGCTGATCATCGTCGCGGTCGTGCTGGCCGCGAACCGGGTCAGCCGCGCGTTCGAGAAGAACGGAGCGACACGATGACAACGGATGCCTCGCTCTTGCTCTCCGTCAAGAACCTCCGCGTCGCCTACGAGACGGGCAGCTGCCGCGTCGAGGCGGTGCGCGGCGTCGACTTCGAGGTCGGTCGCGGTGAGATCGTCGCGATCGTCGGCGAGTCCGGCAGCGGCAAGACGACGACGGCGCAGGCGGTCATCCACCTGCTCGACGCGACCGCGCGGGTCGCTGCCGACGAGCTCGCCTTCGACGGCATCGAGCTCACGAAGCTCAGCCGCGGGCAGTGGCGCGAGGTGCGGGGCGCGCGCATCGGGCTCATCCCGCAGGACCCGGTCGTCTCGCTCGACCCCGTCAAGAAGGTCGGCGAGCAGGTCGCCGAGGCGCTGCGCGTGCACAAGCTCGCGAGCCGCCGCGCCGCGGGGGAGCGGGCCGTCGCCCTGCTCGAGCTCGCCGGGCTCTCGCAGCCCGCGCTGCGGGCGAAGCAGTTCCCGCACCAGCTCTCCGGCGGCATGAAGCAGCGTGCTTTGATCGCCGCAGCGCTCGCCCCTGAGCCCGAGCTGATCATCGCCGACGAGCCGACCAGCGCCCTCGACGTGACGGTGCAGAAGCAGATCCTGGACCACCTCGAGAGCCTCGTGCGCGGGCGCGGCACCGCGGTGCTCCTCATCACGCACGATCTCGCGGTCGCCGCCGACCGCGCCGACCGCATCCTCGTGATGCAGGGCGGCGAGATCGTCGAGACGGGTGCCGCCGCACAGGTGCTCGGTGCGCCGCGGCATCCGTACACGCGGGCGCTCGTCGCCGCGGCGCCCGCGCTGTCCGCCGCGCGGCTGCGACCCTCGACGAGCATCGGCGAGCAAGCGCGGGCGGATGCCGAGGTGAGCGTCGCCCGCCCGCCATTGCTGACCGTCACCGACCTCACGAAGGACTTCGGCTCGGGCCGCGAGCGCCTGCGCGCCGTCGACGCCGTGAGCTTCGAGATCGCACGGGGCGAGACCTTCGCCCTCGTCGGCGAGTCCGGCTCGGGCAAGAGCACGACCGCGCGCCTCGTCGCGCGCCTCGAGACGGCGAGCGACGGCATCGTCCTGCTCGACGGGCAGGACTACACGCACGCCCGCGGCGAACGGCTGCGGCAGCTGCGCCGCCGACTGCAGCTCGTCTACCAGAATCCGTATGCCTCGCTCGACCCGCGCTTCACGGTCGCCGACGCCGTCGACGAGCCGCTGCGCGCCTTCGGGGTCTCCCGCGCCGAGCGGGCGAAGCGAGTCGCCGAGCTCATCGACCTGGTCGCGCTGCCGGCCTCATTCGCGAGCCGCCGCCCCGCCGAGCTCTCCGGCGGGCAGCGCCAGCGCGTGGCCATCGCCCGCGCCCTCGCGCTCTCGCCCGAGCTGCTGATCCTCGACGAGGCGGTCTCGGCCCTCGACGTGTCCGTGCAGGCGCAGATCCTGCAGCTGCTCACCGACCTGCAGGCCGAGCTCGGCCTCGCCTACCTCTTCATCACGCACGACCTCGCCGTCGTCCGACAGGTCGCCGACCGCGTCGGCGTCATGCAAGGCGGCCGCCTCGTCGAAGCGGGGCCGGCTGCAGACATCCTCGAATCCCCGCGCGATCCCTACACACGCCGCCTGCTGGAGGCGATCCCAGGCAGTGCAGTGCACGCGTTCGGCGGTGCGAGAAGTACGTTCAGCGCGCCGTGAGCGTGCTTTTCGCACCCGTCGAATCCAAGCCTCGACAGGAGACATATGAAGGTCATCGGCCTCGACATCATCCCGAACGGCCCGGATGCCACGGGGCGCACCCCCACGCCCGCCGAGCGCCTCACGCAGACGGTTGACACCGCGATCCTCTTCGAGGAGCTCGGCTTCGACGGCTTCGCCGTGGGGGAGCGGCACCACCCGCCGTTCCTCTCGAGCGCGCCGCCCGTGGTCCTCTCCCACCTCGCCGCGCTCACCCGCCGCATCCGCCTCTTCACCGGGGTGACGCTGCTCTCGGTGCTCGACCCGGTGCGCGTCGCCGAGGACTACGCGACCCTCGACAACCTCTCGGGCGGCCGCCTCGAGCTCATCATCGGCAAGGGCAACGGGCCAGAGCAGGCGGAGCTGTTCGGCATCGGCCGCCTCGACGCGTGGGACACGATCCGCGAGAACTACCTGCTGCTGCGCCGCATCTGGAGCGAGCAGAAGGTGACGTGGGATGCCCCGGCCGGCGTCCCCAGCATCAGAACGGCGCCCCTGCGCGACGCCGAGATCTGGCCGAAGCCGCTGCAGCCGAAGATCCGCATCTGGCACGGCTCGGCCTCGGCCGAGCGCTCGGTCGAGCTCGCGGCGGAGCACGGCGATCCGATCTTCTCGGCCAACGGATTCAACCCGCTCGAGCACTACGGCCGGCTGATCGACCACTACCGCCGGAAGTGGGAGGAGTTCGGCCGCGACCCGCACGACGCGACGGTCGGCGCCGGCCACATCGCCCTCGTCGTGCGGCCGACCTCGCAGGACGCGCGGGCGGCGTTCCGGCCGTCGTACGAGAAGCTCGCCGCATCGCTGCGCGAGAACGCGAGCCACCAGCTGCCCGGCACCTTCACGCTCTACAAGGATTACGACGAGTACCTCGCCCAGAGCTCGGCCCTCGTCGGTAGCCCGCAGGAGGTGCTCGACAAGGTCCACCGCTACCACGAGGCCTTCGGCAACACCGTGATCCACATCAGCGGCCACGGCGGCGAGCTCGGCCAGGCGGCGCTGCGCGAGAGCCTCGAGCTGTTCGCCTCCGACGTGCTGCCCGAGCTGCGCGCGTCGCTCCCCGACCCCGAATGGCCGGAGCCCACGCTCGCCCTCACGCGCACCCCGGCTCGGGAATCCGTCGCCCTCGCCTGATCACGCGCAACCCGCCGTGACAGTGTGACGTCACATGGCTCAACGCGGCGCAACACGAATTGGCAGAGCCGCCGAGGCGCCGTGACGATGGACGCTCACCCCACGAGGAAAAGGAGCACCCATGTCCGAGCCGTCCCTGCCCCCGCGACTTCCCGAGAAGCCGAAGCGCCGCACCGGCCTGATCGCAGGCGTCGTCATCGCGGCCGTCGTCGTGATCGTCGCGGTGGTCCTGATCATCGTCAACGTCGCGAAGCCGAAGGCCGATGACGCGGCGTCCGGCGGTGCGAGCGGCACGACCGCCAAGGCGCAGACCGTGTCGATCGGGGTGACGGATGCCTCGCAGCCGTACTGGAAGATCTACTCCGACCTCGCGAAGAAGAAGTACAACGTCACGATCAAGCTCGTGAACTTCTCCGACTACAGCCAGCCGAACCCCGCGCTGAAGCAGAAGCAGACCGACCTGAACGAGTTCCAGCACATCGAGTACCTCGCCGACTACAACAACTCGAGCGGCGACACCCTGCAGCCGATCGGGCCGACGGCGATCTACCCGCTGCCGCTGTACTCGACGGACTACAAGAAGCCGGCCGACCTTCCGGCGAACGCCGCGGTCGCCATCCCGAACGACGCGATCAACGAGGCGCGCGGCCTGCTTGTGCTGCAGTCGGCCGGCCTGCTCGAGCTCAAGGACGGCGGCTCGCCGTTCTCGACCGTGAACGACATCACCTCGTCGAAGGTCAAGGTGACGACCGTGGATGCCGCGCAGACGGCGCGCGCCCTGCAGTCCGGCTCGGTCGCGGCGGCCATCGTCAACAAGAACTATGCGACCGACGCCAAGCTGCCGAACACCGACATCATCGCGAAGGACGACCCGAGCGACCCTTCTGCGCAGCCCTACGTCAACGTGTTCGTGGCGCGCGACGCGGACAAGGACAACAAGCTCTACCAGAAGCTCGCGGCCCTCTACCTCGACCCGAGCGTCGAGAAGTCCGTGCAGGAGGTCAACGGCGGCAGCGCCGTGTTCAGCGACCTGACCGCCAAGGAGCTGCAGGACCTGCTGGCCAAGACGCAGGAGCAGGAGAAGGCAGCCAAGGGCTGAGCATGACCGACGCACTGGTCCGACTCGAGGGCGTCAGCAAGACGTACCCCAGCCCGGCCGGGCCGGTCACGGCCGTCACCGATCTCTCCCTGGAGGTCATCCAGGGAGAGATCCTCGGCGTGATCGGGTACTCCGGCGCGGGCAAGAGCACTCTCGTCCGCTTGATCAACGCGCTCGAGCTACCGACGGCCGGGCGGGTGTTCGTCGGCGACGACGAGCTGACCGCACTGCCCGAGAAGCAGCGCCGCGCGGTTCGCCGTGAGATCGGCATGATCTTCCAGCAGTTCAACCTCTTCAATTCGCGCACCGTCGCCGGCAACGTGGGCTACCCCCTGAAGCTCGCCGGCGTGAAGCAGCCCGAGCGCGACCGGAAGGTAGCGCGACTGCTGGACTTCGTCGGGCTGCTCGAGCGCGCGCACGCCTACCCCGAGCAGCTCTCGGGCGGTCAGAAGCAGCGCGTGGGCATCGCCCGCGCGCTCGCCACCGACCCCAAGCTGCTGCTCGCCGACGAGGCCACCAGCGCGCTCGACCCCGAGACCACAGCCGACGTGCTTGCGCTGCTCAAGCGCGTCAACCGCGAGCTCGGCGTCACGATCGTCGTCATCACGCACGAGATGGACGCTATCCGCGCGATTGCCGACCGCGTCGCGGTCATGGATGGCGGGCGTCTCGCAGAGCTCGGCAACGTGTACGACGTGTTCGCCCGGCCCTCCACGCCGACCGTCGCGCGCTTCGTCGCCACGGTGCTGCGGGACCGACCGTCGGCCGAGACGCTGCGGCGCCTGCGGGCGTCCCACGCGGGCCGGCTCGTCACCGCCAAGGTGCCGGACCGGCGCGGCTTCGCAGGCCTGCTTGCGAGCACGCTCGCCGAACACGGCGTCTCCGGCGAGATCGTCTACGGCGGCATCAGCGAACTGCAGGAGAAGCCCATCGGCTCCCTCACCTACGAGCTGACCGGTTCGGATGCCGCGATCGATGCGGCTCTCGCCGCGCTGCGCGCGGGCGGGGTCGACGTGGTCGAGGAGGTCGCGGAATGACCGGATTCCTGAACGATCTGCCCACCTTCTACACCGCCATCTGGCAGACGCTCGTCATGGTGTTCGCCGCGCTCGTGGTCTCCGGTGCGCTCGGCCTCGGCATCGGCATCCTGCTGTATGCCACGGCACCCGGCCGTCTCCTCGAGAACCGGGCCGCGAATGTGGTGACCAACGTCGTCGTCAACATCGTCCGCCCCGTGCCGTTCATCATCTTCATCGCCGCGATCGCGCCGCTCACCGTGAAGGTGCTCGGAACGTACCTCTTCGTGCAGGGCGCGGCGTTCGCGATCTCGCTGGCGGCCGCGTTCGCCGTCTCGCGCATCGTCGAGCAGAACCTCGTCGCGGTCGACCCCGGCGTGGTGGAGGCGGCGCGCGCCATGGGCGCGAGCCCGGCCCGCATCATCTTCACGGTGCTGATCCCCGAGGGGCTCGGCCCGCTGATCCTCGGCTATACCTTCGTGTATGTGGCGCTCGTGGACATGTCGGCGCAGGCAGGGGCCGTCGGCGGCGGCGGCCTGGGCGACTTCGCCATTCAGTACGGCCTCAACCGCTTCAACTACCCGATCATCTACATCACGGTCGCGGTGATCATCGTGATCGTGCAACTGGGCCAGTTCTTCGGCAACTGGCTCGCGCGCCGGGTGATGCGGCGCTGATGACGATCCCGTTGGCGCCGTCCGCGCCGCCGCTGATCCTCGACGAGCCCGGCGAGCATCGCGGCATCAGTCGCCTCGTTCCCGGGTTCGACGCCGAACGGCTGCTGCCGTAACATTTCGTCACATAACCGGATGCCTCGGCCGCGGCCGGGCCCTGCGACGGGAGACGACGTGGACACGATGGAAATGATGAAGTCCATGCCCATGGGCAGCATGCCGATGGACATGGCCGCGATGCAGGACTGCATCCAGTCCCTCAACGCGTGCTCGATGGCCGCCACCATGTGCGCCGGCGCCGACATGACCGAGACGGACATGGCGAAGTGCACCGCGATGTGCTCGAACATGGCCGACATGGCCGACGCCACGATGCGCATGATGATGCGCCCCGCCGGCATGGACATGGAGGTCATGAACGCGATGCTCATGGCCTGCATGACGATGGGGAAGGCGTGCGCGGCCGAGTGCCGCATGCATGCCGACATGGCCGAGCACTGCCGCTACTGCGCGATGGCCTGCGAGGACATGGTCGCGAAGTGCGAGGCTTTGATGGCCTAGAGCCGAGCGCGGGTCGACTCGGCGATGACGCGGGTCGACTCGGCGAAGCCGAATGGAAACCCTAGACGACCCGCGCGGTCGTCGCGACGCTGCGCACGTCGAGGATCTCGGCGACCGGGTGGAACGCGACCGGCTCGCCGACGCTCAGCCCGGCGAACGCGTCGAACGTCTGCAGGCGCATCACACCGCCGTCGAGGAACGCGACGGACAGTTCGCGATCGGATGCCTCGAGCACCACGCCGTCGCGCCAGGCGGTCGGTGTCGCGCCGGCCATGACCTGCTGGATCGGGAGGACTGTCGACGAGATCGTGCGGGACATGGCTTCACCTTCTTCGCGGGTTCGGTAGGTCGACGGTACGCGGGCGGCTTCCGCCGGCCAAGCGGCCCGGTCGCAATCCGTAACACGCTGAGAAACACCGCGGCGCGAGGAATCCGCGCCGCCCCGCGCCCGTTGCCCCGAGCATGACAACTCTCGGATTCATCGGCGCCGGCCACATCGGCGGAACGGTCGCGAAGCTCGCAGCTCAGCACGGCTATGACGTCGTCGTCAGCAATTCGCGCTCTCCTGAGACGCTCGCCGACCTCGTTGCGGAGATCGGGGGCACGGCCCGCGCGGCCTGGGCGGCCGAGGCATCGGCTGCCGCAGATGTCGCCTTCGTGTCGATCCCGCTCAAGAACATCTGGCAGCTCGACCCCGCACCGCTCGTCGGCAAGATCGTGCTCGAGACCAACAACTACTACCCCGCGCGCGACGGCCGCATCGAGGCCATCGACAACGAGAGCGACACGACCACGGGCCTGCTGCAGAAGCACCTGCCCGACTCCCACGTCGTGAAGGTCTTCAATCACATCAACTGGACGCACATCCCGACCCAGGGCCTGCCCGCCGGCGCCCCGAACCGCCGAGCCCTCGCGATTGCGAGCGACCACCCGGACGCCCTCGAGTTCGCGCGGCGCTTCTACGACGAGCTCGGCTACGACGCCGTCGACGCGAGCCCGGTGTCCGAGAGCTGGCGCATCGAGCGCGGCACTCCCGGCTATGGGGCGCGCCAGACCGTCGCCGAGCTCGAGGCCGCGCTGCGGCAGGCCGAGCGGGCGGTCGTGCACTCGTAGCCGTCGCCGCACGTCTTCGCCGAGCGCTTCACCGAGGTGTGCCGAGAGGGCCGTTTGCCGCGTTTTTTCGCCGTCCGGGCACCCCTCGGCGGGTGGCGGATGCCTCACGCATCCGTCACCCGCGCAGCGATCAGTCCGCCGGCTCGTCCCCGCCCGGCTGCGTGACGTCGTCGCCGCTGTTCAGCTCGCGCGGCTCGTTCTGCCGCGCGCCGTCGCCGCCCTCGGCGGGCTGCTCGGGGTGCTGACTGCGGTCGTCGCCCTGCTGCTGCTGGTCGTCGTCCGGCCCCTCGGCGGGGTCCTGCGGGTGTGTTCCGTTCTCGGTCATGCCGGTGCGGTACCCGGATGCCGGCTCAGCTGTTCAGGATGTCGCGCACCAGGGGAATCACCTTCGTGCCGTAGAGCTCGACGGCACGTGCCGCGGCGGAGGCCGGCACCGAGCCCGAGGTGTACAGCAGATCGAAGCGCTGCACGCCGAGCTCCCGAACGGTCGCCGCGATGCGCCGCGCCACGGTCTCGGGCGAGCCGACATAGACGGACCCTGCCGTGGCCTCCTGCTCGAAGTGCTCGCGCGTCACCTCGCCGTGCCAGCCGCGCTCGGCGCCGATCTTGTCGCGCACTTTCTTGAAGCGCGGGAACAGCAGCTCCTTCGCCTCTTCGTCGGTGTCTGCGACGAAGCCGGGGGAGTGCACCCCGATCGGCAGCGCGGGCTGCCCCAGCTCGCCGACCGCGCGGTGGTACAGGTCGATGTATGGCGCGAATCGCGACGGCGACCCGCCGATGATCGCGAGCATCAGCCGGAATCCGTAGCGCGCGGTGCGCACGACCGATTCGGGTGAGCCGCCCACGCCGACATACGTGGTGATCCCGTTCTCGGTCTTCGGGTAGACGTCGGCGTCGGTGAGCGGCGGCCGGGTCTTGCCACGCCACGTCACGGGCCTCTCGTCGAGCAGCTTCGCCCAGAGCCCCAGCTTCTCTTCGAAGAGCAGGTCGTAGTCGGCGAGGTCGTAGCCGAACAGCGGGAACGACTCGATGAACGACCCACGGCCCATGATCACCTCGGCGCGGCCGTTCGAGACAGCATCCAGCGTCGCGAAGCGCTCGAACACGCGCACGGGGTCGTCCGACGACAGCACCGTGACGCCCGTGCCGAGCTTGATGCGCGAGGTGCGCCCGGCGATCGTCGCGAGCACGATCTCGGGCGAGCTGATCGCGAACTTGGGCCGGTGATGCTCACCCAGGGTGATGGCGTCCACGCCCGACTGGTCGGCGATGACCGCGTGCTCGACGATGTCGCGGATGCTCGCGGCATACGTCTTCAACTCGCCGTGATCGTCCTCGAGCACATCGCCGAACGTGTCGAGCCCCAAGACCAGGTCGTCGCTCATGTCACAGATCCTTTCGTATCGGCCCCGCCCGTCGATAACTTGGCGGTGTGAGGAAAAAGTCCCCCATTGTGATGACACTGGCCCTCGCGGGAGCGCTCGTGCTGACCGGCTGCACGAGCAGCGGCGCGAGCAAGGGGGCGACCAGCACCATCTCGGTGCCGACGACGACCGCGACATCGGCCGCGCAGGTGGCGACGCTGAACGACGCCGTCGCGTATGCGCTCACGGTCACGCCGAAGACGCCGCTCACCGAGATCGATCAGGCGGGCCGGCTGCTCAAGAAGTACGCGGATGCCTCGTCCGAGCTGTCCGCAGACGACAAGTCCGCCGTCGACGGGTTCATCGCGCAGTCGCAGCAGGCCGTCGCCGCGAAGGACGAGACGAGCGCGGGCGCCGATCTGCAGGCCGCGGCGCAGGGCGTCGCGCAGGCGCTGGCGGAGGAGTGAGGCTCGGGCATCCGATCAGCCGCTCATCAGACGCAATGCGCGCACCGGACGTAGCCTGAGAGGGTGAGCGATGACCTCGAAGACCTCTACCGCGAGACGATCATGGATCACGCCCGCGCGCCGCACCACTTCGGCCTGCGCGACGGCGCCGCGGCGGAATCGCACCAGCTCAACCCGACCTGCGGCGACGAGGTCACCGTGCAGCTGCACGTGAGCGCCGACGGCGAACGCGTTGAATCGCTCAGCTGGGAAGGGCACGGCTGCGCCATCTCGCAGGCGTCCGCTTCGCTGCTCTCCGACCTCGTCGTGGACCTGCCCGCCGCAGACCTCACCCGCCGTATCGACGAGTTCCGCGAGATGATGCGCTCGCGCGGCCAGGTCGAGGGCGACGAGGAGCTGCTCGGCGATGCGGTCGTGCTCGGGGGCGCCTCGCGCTACGTCGCGCGGGTCAAGTGCGCGATGCTCTCGTGGGTCGCCGTCGAGGACGCCCTGGCCAAGCTGCCGGCGCACACGCTGGTCGAGTAGCCCGCGCCGACCCACCCGCTGGTCGAGTAACCCGCGCCGACCCACCCGCTGGTCGAGTAACCCGCGCCGACCCACCCGCTGGTCGAGTAGGTCGCTCTGCGACCGTATCGAGACCCCGCCCCGGCCAGACCCCACCCCTGCTCGCCCCGGCGAAGCCGAGACTGACGCTGGTCGACTCGGCGAAGCCGAATGGAGACCAGACGCTCGTCGATTTTCAGTAGTCCCTCGTGCGATCTTCCGTAGTGCTCTCAGTGATCACGCCGTAGCCCTCGTTGCAAGGCTGTCGGCATGTGCAACACAGCGAAGCCGACGAGCGCGCCGGGCCTGGGGCGATGACCGATCAGTCGACGGCGATAGCAGAGGCGCCGTTTCCGACCAGGCGCTCGCTGCGTCAGGCGGAGCAGGCGCAGCAGGTCGAGCAGTCGCGGCGGGCCCGCCGGGCGCCGCAGGGCGCCCACGGTCAGCGCGGCGCCTCTGCGCGCTTCACGGCCGTCGACGGCTTTCGTGGCCTCGCGATCCTCTCGGTGCTCTTCTACCACTCGGGCGTCACGAGCCGCGGGCTGTTCGGCGTCGACGTCTTCTTCGTGGTCTCGGGCTTCTTCGTCACGCTGCTCGCGCTGCGCGAGCTGCGCCGCTCGGGGCGCCTGCGCCTCGGTGCGTTCTTCGGGCGCAGGGCGCGTCGCATCCTGCCGGGCGTCGTGCTCGCGCTGCTCGTCACCCTCGTGCTGGTCGCGCACTTCGGAACGGCGGCGGAGTTCGGCCGCGCCAAGCGCACCGCGATCGCCGGCATGCTGCAGGTCGCGAACTGGGAGCAGCTCGCGGCCAATCAGTCCTACTGGGACTCGCTCGGTGCGATCAATCCGCTGGGGCAGATGTGGTCGCTGTCGATCACCGAGCAGTTCTATCTGGTCTGGCCCGTCGTCCTGCTCATCGTGTGGCTGCTCACGCGTCATCGCTCGGCGGCGCTGATCACGACATTGATCGTGCTCACCGTGGTGGCCGGCGCCGTCGCGCCGCTGCTCTTCGACGGCAGCAACAGCGACCGGCTGTATCTCGGCACCGACAGCCGCGCGGTCGCCTTCATCGCGGGGGCCGCGGCAGCGGCCGTCGTCGAGGCGTGGGAAGCGCGCGGCGGAGCGCAGGCGGCGCGCCGTCCACGGGTGAGCCTCACCCTCGCGTCTCTCGCGCTCTTCGCGGTGCTCGTCGGCGCGAGCGTCGCGGTGCACAGCTACCACGACGCGTGGATCTACCGGGGCGGCCTCGCCGGCGTCGCTGCCGTGGCCGCGCTGCTGACGGCGACGCTCTGCCTGCCGGGCAATCTGCTGGCGCGGGTCTTCCACAACCGCTTCTTCGTCGAGGTCGGGAAGATGTCGTACGTCCTCTTCCTGTTCCATCTGCCCGTGTACTGGATGCTGCAGACGCTGAGCGGCGGCAGCGTGAGCGGCTGGGCGATGTTCGCCATCGGCGCCCCCGTGACGCTGATCGTCTCGTGGCTCGTTCACCGGCTGATCACCGAGCCGATCCGCATCCGACCCTGGACCCGCGCGGGCGGCCTCACCGCCGCCTCGATTGCGTGCCTGGCGGTGGTGGCGACAGGCCTGTACCTGCCGTCGCTGCAGTCGCTGCCGGGAACGGCAGCCGAGGCGGCGTCTCTGACGGCCGGTGCGAGCGCGCCCGCGCCGGTTCCCACCCTGCGGCCCGGCATCGCCGGCGGAGCGCCCCGGGCCGTGTTCGTCGGGGATTCGATGGCCGTCGACTGGGCGGCCGCCCTCAAGGCGAATGCGCCCGGCGCGATCACGACCCAGGACGAGGCATACGGCGGCTGCGGCATCTTCGACTCCGATGAGGTGATGACGGCTCAGGGGTGGACGCAGAGCAAGGCCGACAACAAGCGGGCATGCTGGCCCTGGCAGGACAACCTGCGACTGCAGATCGCGAAGGGCGACGTCGACTTCGTCGTCGCGCACATCGGGTGGGATGCCGCGCAGCAGCGCATCGACGGCAACTGGATGCGCCCCTGCGACGCCGCCTGGCAGCAGCGCTACACCGAGAAGGTCGGTGCCCTGTTGAGCATCGTCCGCGGGGCGAAGCACCCCGCGACGGTGCTGCTCGCGACGGACCAGATCAACACCGTGGTCGTCGGCGACAAGCGCCAGGTGCGCTGCTTCAACGCGGCGATCCGCAAGACCGCGGCACAGGAGTCCGACGTGCGCCTGCTCGACTTCAACGCCTACATCTGCCCGAAGTCGGGCTGTCGCACGAAGACGCCCGACGGGCAGGCGCTTACCTCCGACGGGCTCCATCTCACGCCGGCAGGTGAGGCCGCCATCACGCCGTGGCTGCTGACTCAGCTGGCCGACGCGCAAGGGAGCCTGCCGACGCAGGTCGACTCGGCGGACTCGGCGCCGACGCCGGTCGACTCGGCGAAGCCGAATGGAGACCGAGAGCCCTAGCTCGCACGAGTGCGCGTACGCAGCCGCCCAACACATACGCGCAATCGTGCGTCGTGCGCGCCACCCCTAAGTCGGCACGGGGGCGGGCAACGCACCCTAAAGCCCGACCCACTCCGAGACGCCGTCGCGGAACCGCTGCCGCTTCCAGATCGGCACTCGCTGCTTGATCAGCTCGACGAGCTCTGCGCACGCCTCGAAGGCCTCGCGGCGATGCGGCGCGGCGACCGCGGCCACCAGCGCGGTGTCGCCGATCTCGAGCGCCCCGACCCGGTGCACGGCCGCGACCCGCAGCCCCGTCGACGCGGCGACCTGGCGGCAGCACTCGGCGATGAACCGCTCGGCCTCGGGGTGCGCCTGGTACTCCAGCGCGCTCACCGAGCGGCCGCCGTCGTGGTCGCGCACGACGCCGCTGAAGCTCACGACCGCGCCGTTCGCCGACGCGCGCACGAACGCCTCGACCGGCTCGACGGTGATGGGCTCGGCGCTGATCCCTGCCAGCACCTCGGGTGAGGCATCCGTTCGCGCATCGGTCACTCTGCGACGATACGTCACGGCGGGTTATCGTGACCGAATGACGTCGATCGCGCTGGGGATGCCGCAGCTGCGGCGCGACCCCCGCGCGCTGCCGCCCACCGACGGCCGCCCCGACACCCCCGAGCTGATCGACCGCTTCGGCCGGGTCGCCCGTGATCTGCGCGTCTCGATCACCGAGAAGTGCTCGCTGCGCTGCACCTACTGCATGCCCGAGCAGGGCCTGCCCGAGATCGCCCGCGACGACCTGCTCACCGCAGACGAGATCGGCCGCCTCGTCGGCATCGCCGTGCGCGAGCTCGGCGTGCGCGAGGTGCGGTTCACCGGCGGCGAGCCGCTGATGCGCGCCGACCTCGCCGACATCATCGCCGCGAGCCGCGCCGCCGCCCCCGGCGCCGACTTCTCGATCACCACGAACGGCATCGGCCTCGACCACCGACTGCCCGCGCTGCTCGCCGCCGGACTCGACCGCGTGAACGTCTCACTCGACACGGTGAACCCTGAGCACTTCGCGAAGCTGACGCGGCGCGACCGGCTCGAGTCCGTGCTCGCCGGCATCCGCGCCGCGAAAAACGCGGGGATCTCGCCCCTCAAGCTCAACGCGGTGATGATGCGCGAGACGCTCGGCGACGCCCCCCAGCTGCTCGCCTGGGCGCTCGAGAACGGGGCGCAGCTGCGCTACATCGAGCAGATGCCGCTCGATGCCGACCACAACTGGGCCCGCAATCACATGGTGACTGCGGCCGAGCTCATCGCCGTGCTGAGCGAGCACTACGAGCTCACGCCCGTCGGCCGGCCCGACGACCCGTCGTCGCCCGCCGAGGAATGGCTCGTCGACGGCGGCCCCGCCACCCTCGGCATCATCGCCTCGGTCACGCGCACCTTCTGCGAGTCCTGCGACCGCACCCGCCTCACCGCAGAGGGCACTGTGCGCTCGTGCCTGTTCGGCGACGACGAGACCGATCTGCGCGGCTTGCTGCGCGCGGGCGGCACCGATGATGAGCTGGCGGATGCCTGGCGGGCCGCCATGTGGAACAAGCAGTCCGGGCACGGAATCTCGCTGCCCGAGTTCGCACCGCCGGTGCGGTCGATGGGGGCGATCGGTGGCTGAGCTCACCATCAGGTACTTCGCGGCGGCGGCCGAGGCGACCGGCGTCGAGAGCGAGGCGCTCGCCGTAGAGCCCGCGACGCTCGGCACCCTGCAGGACGCGCTCGTCGAGCGCTACGGCGAGCCGATGCGGCGCATCCTGCGCTCCGGCTCGTTCCTCGTCGGCGGCATCGTGCGCCGCGACCGCGCGACGGCGCTGTCGGGCACGGTCGACGTGCTGCCGCCCTTCGCCGGCGGCTGACCCCGCCCGCCGGTCAAGTAGCTCGCTCTGCGCCGCGCCCGCTGGTCGAGAAGCTCGCTCTGCGCCGCGCCCGTTGGTCGAGTAGGTCGCTCTGCGCCGCGCCCGTTGGTCGAGTAGGTCGCTCTGCGACCGTATCGAGACCCCACCCCGCCCGTCGGCCTGGCCGAACCGAGCCGAAACGCGCCAACATCCTCTTCGGTAAAGATATGGACACAGCGTTCATTTTGTGCTTATATGAACACATCGTTCATTTTCCAATCACACCCGAAAGGCACATCATGACCGACACCACCACCTCTCGCGTCGCCCTCGTCACCGGCGGCTCCGGCGGCATCGGCAAGGCCGTGGTCGAGAAGCTCGCCGCAGACGGCTTCGGCGTCGCCGTGCACTACGCCGGCAACCAGGCCAAGGCCGACGCCCTCGTCGAGCAGATCACCGCGAACGGCGGTCGCGCCATCGCCGTCGGCGGCGACGTCGCGGACGAGACCGCGATGAAGGATGCCTTCGACGCGACCGAGGCCGCCTTCGGCGGCATCGACGTCGTCGTGAACACGGCGGGCATCATGCTGCTCGGCCCGATCGCGACGCTCGATCTCGCCGAGCTGGACCGGATGCACCGCACTAACATCCGCGGCACCTTCGTCGTCTCGCAGCTCGCCGCCAACCGGCTGCGCGCGGGCGGCGCCCTGATCAACTTCTCGACCTCGGTCACGCGCACCCAGTTCCCGACGTACGGCGCCTACGTCGCCAGCAAGGCGGCCGTCGAGAGCATCACGATGATCCTCGCCCGCGAGTTGCGCGGCAAGGACATCACCGTCAACGCCGTGGCGCCCGGGCCCACCGCGACCCCGCTGTTCCTCAACGGCAAGGACGAGGCCGCCGTCGCCGGCCTCGCGAAGGCGGTTCCGCTCGAGCGCCTCGGCCAGCCGGAGGACATCGCAGAGACCGTCGCGTTCCTCGCGGGGCCGGCGCGCTGGGTGAACGGGCAGGTCATCTTCACCAACGGCGGCCTGGCCTAGACATCCGCCGCCCCGACGCTCTGGCATCACACACGCGACGAGAGACAAGGAAGACAGCAATGAGCAACATCATCGTCATCACGGGCGCGTCGAGCGGCTTCGGCGCACTCACCGCGCGCGCCCTCGCGCAGGCGGGCCACACCGTCTATGCGGGCATGCGCGAGACGGCCGGGCGCAACGCGCCGCAGGTCAAGGCCGCGGTGGACTTCGCGGCAGCGAACGGCGTCGACCTGCGCGCCATCGAGATGGACGTCAACTCGCAGGACTCCGTCGACGCCGCCATCGCGCAGATCGAGGGCGAGCACGGCCGCATCGACGTCCTCGTCCACAACGCCGGCCACATGGTCGTCGGCCCCGCCGAGGCGTTCACCCCCGAGCAGCTCGCCGAGCTGTACAACGTGAACGTGCTGTCGACGCAGCGGGTGAACCGCGCCGCCCTGCCGGGCATGCGCCGGCGCGGCGCGGGCCTCGTGCTCTGGGTCTCGAGCAGCAGCGTCAAGGGCGGCACGCCGCCGTATCTCGCGCCCTACTTCGCGGCCAAGGCCGCCATGGACTCGCTCGCGGTGTCCTACGCCGCCGAGCTCGCCCGCTGGGGGGTCGAGACCTCGATCGTCGTTCCCGGCTCGTTCACGAGCGGCACCAACCACTTCGCGCACTCCGGCCGCCCGAGCGACACGGCGACCGAGGCGGAGTACGAGGCGAAGTATGCCGGCCTGATGGACCAGGTCGCCGAGAAGCTCGCCGCGCTCGCACCCGAGGGCGCCGACGCCTCGCTCGTGTCGGACGAGATCGCCCGCATCGTCGCACTGCCGGCAGGCCAGAGGCCATATCGGGTGCACATCGACCCCGCGAACGACGGCTCGGAAGAGGTCTCGGAGCTCGCCGATCGCATCCGCCGCGAGTTCCTCACCCGCGTCGGCCTCGACGATCTCGTGACCGGGGCTGGGCGATGAGCGAGCGGCAGCTGCCCGCGGCGATCCGCACGTTCATCGACGCGACCAATCGAGGCGATACGGATGCCTTCGCGGCGGCCTTCACCGAGGACGCGCACCTCAACGACTGGGGTCGCGACTTCACCGGCCGCGACGGCGTGCTCTCGTGGAACCGCACCGACAACATCGGCGTCAACGCGCACTTCGAGCTCGTCGACGTGACCCCCGGTGCACAGCCCGACAGCTACCTGGTGACGCTGACCGTGAGCGGCGACGGGTATAACGGGACGGGGCCGATGACGTTCACGCTGCGCGACGGCCTGATCGCCGAGCTGCTGATCGGCTGACGCCCACG
>NZ_JBLRDT010000248.1:0-3003 GCF_057512245.1 Gryllotalpicola sp. CP2-P1 | reverse complement strand
GCAGACGGTGCCGCCCGCCGTGAAGACGGTGCAGGCGAACCTGCCGCCCGTGAGCGCGGGCACCGGGGTGGGCGCGAGCCGGGGTGCCCCGGCGGTCGCGATCCTCGACTCGGGCTCCGAGCAGCGCAGCGACTACAACCTGAAGGGCCAGGTGAACTGCTTCGGCTCGGGCGACGCCGGCGACGCGAACGGTCACGGCACGGCGGTCGCCGGCGTGATCGGCGCCTACGACGACAACGCCGGCGTGGTCGGGGTGGCCCCCGGCGCGCCCCTCTATTCCGTGCGGATCCTCGACAGCAAGAACGCCGGAACGCTCGCGTCGCTGGAGTGCGGCCTCGACTGGGTGATCGCGAACGCGACCGCCGACGACATCAGGGTCGTGAACCTCAGCCTCGGCACGGCGGGCGCCGACGACGGGAACTGCGGGAGGACGAACGGCGACCCGATCCACCTGGCGATCTGCACGATCACCGGCATGGGCATCGTGGTCGTCGCCGCGGCGACCAACAGCAGCGTCGACATCGCCAAGGTCGTGCCCGCCGCCTACGACGAGGTGCTCGCCGTGAGCAACATGGCCGACTTCGACGGACGCCCCGGCGGCCTCGCGAGCGCGCCGGCCGCGTGCACGGCGCAGTTCAGCATGCCGTGGCCCGACGACACCGCCGCCACCAACAGCGGCTATGCCGTCAGCGCCGCCGATCAGGCGCACCTCGTCGCGGCGCCCGGCGCCTGCCCGTATTCGACGCTCAAGGGCAATCGCATCGGCTACCTGCAGTCGGGAACGAGCATGTCCACCGCCGTCGCCTCGGGGGTCGTCGCCGACTGCCTCGCGCCCGGCGGCAGCTGCGCCGACATGACGTCGTCGAAGCAGATCATGCAGACCGTGATCGCACAGGCGAGAGCACAGGCGCAGCTCGGGCATGGATTCCAGGGCGACCCGCTGCACCCGATCGCGGGCAAGTACTACGGATTCCTCGCGAGCACGGTTCCCCTGTCAGGGTCGGGCGGCACGCCGAGTCCGACGCCGACGGCGACGGCGACGGCGACCGCGAGTCCGACGCCGACGCCGACACCGACCGGAACTCCGACGCCGACCGGAACTCCAACGCCGACCGGCACCCCGACACCGACCGGAACGCCCACCCCGCCCCCGGACGCCACGAAGCCCACCGTGACGATCGCCTCGCCACCGGCCGGCACGGTGTTCAGCTCATCGGGCACGGCGACGGCATCGGCCTCCGACAACGTCGGGGTCACCGGCGTGACCTTCTGGGTCGGCACGACGAAAGTCGCGACCGCCGCCAAGCTCGCTTCGGGCCTGTGGGCCGCGACGATCAGCACGTCGTCATACCCGAACGGCACGTACACCTTCGTCGCCAAGGCGACGGATGCCGCGGGCAACGTCGGCACCTCGCCCGGCGTCGCCGTCGTGGTCAAGCACTGACCCCCGCCCCGCCCGCTCCATCGCCCCGTCCGCTCCTTGGGACCCGACTGTTCCTCCGTCCCATCCGCTCAATCGCCCTGCAGCCCCGCCCGGCGACAACAACTGTTGTTTTCCCCCGACACCCCTCCGTACGGCGACATTAGACGCCACTCCGCGCGCCCTCAGTGGGCATCTAGTGTCGCCGCACGGAGCGGGAAGGGCATCTACTGTCGCCGCACGGAGCGGGAAGGGCATCTAGTGTCGCCGCGCGGAGCGGGAGGGGCATCTAGTGTCGCCGCGCGGAACGGAAGGAGCATCTACTGTCGCCGCGCGGAACGGGAGGGGCATCTAGTGTCGCCGCACGGCGCGGGCTACAGGTACACCGTGCGGTGCTCGATCGACCCGGAAATGCGCCCCGCCGCGAAGCCGAGGTCCTTCATGACGCGATAGAGATCGTCGCGGCGGAAGCCCCGCGCCAGCAGCTTGAGAACGTCGGCGCACAGGCGCCGCACGATTCCGGGGTCGAGCGAGCGCGGCATTCCCCGCCCCCGATACGCGGCGAACAGCTTCACGTGGCTCTTCCCGTAGTTCACGTTCTGGCGGTAGACGCCGCGCGGGTCCGAACGCATGACGTAGTCGATGCCCGCCTCGGGCACCGCCACCAGCTCGTAGCCGGCCAGCTGCGCACGCCAGAAGAAGTCGGTCTCGTCGCCGCCGCCGCGGTACGACTCGTCGAACGGCCCGCAGACGGCGAACACCTCGGCGGCCACCGCGCAATTCGAGCCGGGCGCCCACGGCAGGAACCGCAGCGTGTTCTGCAACCCGGTCTGCCAGCCGAGCTCCGAGCCATCGGCGAGCACGCGGTGCAGGGCGCCGCCCTGCAGCTTCGCACCGGCGAGGTACGCCTGCCAGTGCGCCTCGAGCCACCCCGGGTGCACGAGGTCGTCGGCGTCGCAGAACACGATGAGGGCGCTGCCGGGTGTCGCGCACGACACCCCGCGATTGCGCGCGTGATTGATGCCCGGCACGGCGCTCGCATCGACGACGCGCACGGGCGGGGTCGGGCGGATGCCCGGGCCGGCCACGAACCCGGCGAGGTCGTCCCGCGAGCCGTTGTCGGCGAGCACGACCTCGAAGCGGGCCCGCGTCGCCTGCTGCTGCAGCGCGCGCAGCTGCGGCCCGATCACCCCGGTGACATCGCGGCACGGGATCACCACGGTCACGTCGACGGGTGCGCTCACACGCTCTCCTCGGCCCGGGTGCTCGCGAACTGCCGCTCGCGCACCTCGGCGAGCAGCGCGGGCGCGGCATCCCACGTGTCGGCGAAGTGCGCATGCGGCAGCTCGTGCGTCCAGGTCTCCCAGAACGCGCGGATCTTCCCGTACTTGTCGTTGACGACCACGTGCTCGACGCCGAGCAGGCAGGCGAGGATGTGCCCGTGCAGCCGATCGGTGACGAGGGTGCGCCCCGAGCTCAGCAGCCCGACTGCCCGGGTCAGATTCGCCTCGGCGAGTGCCTGGGCCGACCGCAGCTCGGCCGAGCGCAGCGCCGCGAGCCGCGTCTTGGCCGCCGCCCGGCCG
>NZ_JBLRDT010000247.1:0-3031 GCF_057512245.1 Gryllotalpicola sp. CP2-P1 | reverse complement strand
CCCTTCTGATAGCTCGCGACCGTCTTGCTCGTCTTGTCTTTCAGCGCGGCGAGCATCGCGTTCAGCTCATCGCTGTGCGCCTGCTGCGTCTCGACCGCCTGCTGCGCGGCGATCTGGGCCTGCTGCGCAGCGGCGAGCGCGGCCTGCGCCTGCTGCTGCAGCCGGGTGCGCTCGTCGAGCGCCGCCTTCGCCTGGTCTGCGGCGGCACGGGCGGTGTTCTTCGCCTGCTGCGCCTGCGCCCACACGTCTGAGGTCGACTCGGTCAGCTTCGTCATGGTGCCGAGGTTGTCGAGCAGCGCCGACGGGTCGGTGCCGCTGCCCTTCGAGCTGGCGAACAGCAGCGACGAGGTCAGGTCGTTGCCGCCCGAGCGATAGAGCTGAGCGGCCACCCGGCCGGCCCGGGTGCTCGCGGTGTCGGCATCGGCGGTCAGCTTGTCGGACTCCGCCTTGAGGCTCTGATACTTCTGGTCGGCCGCGAACAGCGCGTCCTGCGCGTCGGCGACCTTCTCACCCGCGGCCTTCGCGGCCTGCTGCGCCTGGGCGGACTTCGTCTTGAGACCTTTCAGCAGCGTCGAGACCTGGTTCACCTTCGCCTGCGCGGCGGCCTGGTTCCCCTTCGCGTGCTGCACGTCGGCCCAGGTCGGGTACTGGTCGGCCTGGGCGGGGGCGGGGGCGTTGATCGCACCCGCGATGACGAGGGCGAGGGATGCCGCGAGCACGCCGACCACCCGCAGAAGACCGCCCCGCCCGCGTCGGGCCGGGTCGGTCACCGCTGCACCGGAAGGCGCGATCAGCCGCATCGCCATGCGTCTCCTTAGGGGGTCGGGGTGAGCATGTCGCCATTGAACGTAACCGCGGCGCAGGCATCCGCCTCGGGTAACACGCCCGAGTGTCGCGAACCGGCCGTGCCGATTTGGCCGATGCTGAAGGCTCACGTATGCTTGGTCCTCGGTAGTCATGCGGTGGCAGCCGCAGACGGCCCCATCGTTTAGTGGCCTAGGACGCCGCCCTTTCACGGCGGTAGCACGGGTTCGAATCCCGTTGGGGTCACCATGATTGCCGGACAAATGAATATGGCCCTGTAGCGCAGTTGGTTAGCGTGCCGCCCTGTCACGGCGGAGGTCGCGGGTTCAAGTCCCGTCAGGGTCGCGGAGTGCAAAAGCCCTATCGAGAGGTAGGGCTTTTCTTCCAGAAGCGGCTGATTCGTTCATCGGCCGATTCGGCTCTGTAGCTCAGTTGGTAGAGCGCACGACTGAAAATCGTGAGGTCACGGGATCGACGCCCGTCGGAGCCACCACCTCGGACAACCACAAGTCCGTCCTCAGTCGCGTGGCACACCGGTTCTTCGGCATTGATGTCGTTGAGGCGCGGTGGAGCCACCGCCGACGCGATGTGCGCGCTTACGCTGGATACATGCCGATCACTACGCCGCCGAGCCTCACCTTGCGCGAGGTCATCAACGCGCGGCGCAGCGAACTTGAGGCTCTGTTGGCCAAATACCACGCGAAGAATCCCAAACTCTTCGGCTCGGTCGCCCGCGGGGACGCCCACGAGGGCAGCGACATAGACATCCTTGTTGAGATGGATCCTGCTGACGGCAACCTTCTGATGAGAGCTTCCGGCCTCATGGAAGAGGTACGCCGGCTTTACGCGCGCGACGACATCGATATCTTCCCTGCGCAGCTGCTCAAGCGTCCGATCTCCGACTCGGCACTTGCCGAAGCGGTTGACCTGTGAGCCGCACTACACCGAAGCGGATCGCCGACATCCTTGACGCGATCGCAAGGTGCCAGCGCTACGCCGGTTCGCTCGGCAGCAGCGATCGGATCCTCGTCGACATGGCCGAGGACGCCATCGAGCGCAATCTGCAGGTCATCGGCGACGCCGCGAACGCACTGCCCGCTGACGTCACCGACGCTCATCCCGAGATTCCATGGCCCCAGATCCGCGGCTTCCGGAACATCCTCGTGCACGAGTACTTCGGTGTTGACGTCGCAACAGTCCGCGAGGTCATCGACACGCATCTGCCGCAGCTCGCCGCAGCGCTGCGGCAGTACAGCGTCAAATAGACAGGGCCTGATAACGGCGGGCGCCCCTGGTCACGAGGGCTGCCTCAGCACGTAACCCTGTTGTCTCGAATCCCTTCCTGTCCTCCTGGTGTCAGCGCTCACCTCGGGCGGCGCCTGGGTGCATCACGCTTGCCCGGTGCAATTGAACTGCCTCCCCTGGCATTTACCTCAGGCTCCGTGCCTGGTCGGCCGACGCGATGGTCGATGACGTCGAGGTCGCGGACGGACTCGTGCGAGCGCTCGGCGCGACGCGCCTCGAGGGCAGCGGCCACGTCTACGCCGACCCGGTCGGGCATCCGTTCTGCCTCATCCCCCGCCCCGCCTGGGCGCCGCCGATCGGGTGCGGCGACAAGACATGAAGGCCACCGCGTCGGAGCGGATCGCGATAGATTCTCAGTGTTACGTTGCGCTGTGCGCTTCACGACAACAGCCGAGGATGACGCGAGGTGACGGTGCACTCCGAGCCAGAGGCGACGCGCCCTGAGTTCACGCCCGGTGCGCCGTTCGTGGCCGCTCCCGCGCCACCGGCCGGTTCGCTTCCCCGGCCTCGGCTCTGGGAACTGCTCTCCGCGCGGACCCGCCTCACCGTCGTGCGCGCCCCGACGGGGTTCGGGAAGACGGTGCTGCTGCGGCAGTGGGTGCACCGCCTGGGGCACGACTCGGAGCGGCTGGTCTGGATCGACGGAGCAGACGCGGGCGGGCGCCACCGCCTCGCACAGGGCGCGGTTGACGACACGGTTCTGGTCTGGGACGACTTCGACGAGGTCCACGACGACGAAACGGAGCCCGCACTGCTTGCGGCGCTGCGGCGGAATCCGCACCTGCGCCTGATCGTGGCAGTGCGCGATGGGCGGCGATTCCCCGACGTGCTTCGGCTCGAGCTGCCGATGTCGACGGTGTCCGCCCGAGAGCTCGCCTTCCAGGGCTCTGAAATGCGGCAGCTCTTCGGACTCCTCGGCGTG
>NZ_JBLRDT010000246.1:0-3034 GCF_057512245.1 Gryllotalpicola sp. CP2-P1 | reverse complement strand
GCGATGGCGGCCGTGCTGCCGCCGGGCGACACCGAGGCGCGCACCTTCAATGCGGGCGCGATGGAGCTCGGTGCGATCGTCTGCACGGCTCGCGCGCCCCGGTGCGCTGACTGCCCGCTCGCATCCTCGTGCGCATGGCGGCTCGCCGGCTACCCAGCGTACGAGGGGCCGCGGCGCGCCGTGCAGAAGAAGTACGAGGGCAGCGACCGGCACGTGCGCGGGCTGATCATGCGCGAGCTGCGCGCGGCCCACGTGCCCGTGACGGATGCCGAGCTCAGCGGCCTCTGGCCCGATGCGATGCAGCTCGCCCGCGCGCTCGCGGGACTGCTCGCCGACGGGCTCGCCGTGCGCGACGCCGACGGCGGCGGCTATGTGCTGCCGTAGCACCCCCGGTCACGAGGGGTGCCGTGGAGGCATCCCTCACACGGCATGAAGCTCCTTCTGTGACAGCGCGGCTACTCTGAGTCGGTGCCCGAATCCCCGCTCTCCGCCTCGCCGTACGAGGTGCTCGGCGTCGACGCGCGCGCGAGTGACGACGAGCTGAAGCGGGCCTACCGGAAGCGCCTGCGTGAGACGCACCCCGACACGGGCGGCTCGGCGGCCGAGTTCCGCGCCGTTCAAGAGGCCTGGGAGCGCATCGGCACCCCCGAGGCGCGGGCAGCGTTCAATCGGCGCCGGTCCCCGTTCAACGGCGCCGGCGCCGGCGCCGAGCCGACCGGCGACGACGATGAGCGCGTGTGGGCGAGCTCGCGCACCGAGGGAGCTCGCCGAGACACCCGGCCGCGGGCGCGCTCCTACGGGCACCCGGGCGGCTGGCGTCGCGAGCGGTTCCTGGCCATGATGCGCGAGTGGGCCGGGCGCGGCCCCGAGCTCGACGACCCCTACGACCCCACGCTCGTCCGATCGGCGCCCTACGAGATCCGGCACACGCTGGCTGACGCCCTCGCAGAGGAGGCGACGGCGCGCGCCACGGCCGAGCTCGGCATCGGCTACACCGTGTGGCACGACGTGTTCGCCCACGACGGCGGCAAGATCGACCACCTCGTCCTCGGCCCGACGGGGCTGTTCGCGCTGCAGTCCGAGGACTACGGCGGCCGCGTCGCGGTGCGGCGCGGCGAGCTCGTGCCGGCTGAGCCGGGGGTGCAGCTCGACGGCCGACCGGCCCACGACCTCGCCGACCGCGCACGCCACCTCGGTCGCGGCCTCGGGGTGAAGTTCGCCGGCGCCATCATCGTGCTGCCCGACGATGCCCTCGACCAGCCGATCGCCGAGATCGGCCGCCATCGGGGCGTCGCCCTGCTGGCGGTGCAGCGCTCCGTGCTCGGCCACCTGCTGCGCTCGGGCGTTCCCGGGGTGCCCCGCGCCGTCGGCCTCGACCTCTTCGAGGTGCGCAGCCGCCTGCAGCGCGGCGTGCGATTCATCTGACCGCCCGCCGGGTACATCCCCATTTCGACTTGCGCGAACGGATGCCTTCGCGTTAGCTATTTAGGTAATGCTTACCTTACCCGCCGACAGCGCCGACCGAGCACGACCCCACCGGGTCCGCGACGACCGCCCCGCCTACCGCCCGTTCCGGGCGACGGTGCGCTCGGTCGCGCGCCTGTCGCCGTCGTTCCTGCGGGTGACCTTCGCGGGCGACGAGCTCGCCGGCTTCGGCACGGCCGGGCTCGATCAGCGCATCAAGCTCGTGCTGCCGCTCGAGGGCGACGGCGCCCCTTCCGGCTACGACCACCTGGGCATCTGCGCCCCCGACGCGATCGCGAACGGCAGCTGGTACGAGCTGTGGCGGGCCGCCCCCGCCGAGCTGCGCAATCCGTTCCGCACCTACACCGTGCGCTCTGTGCGGCCGCAGGAGCGCGAGCTCGATGTCGACTTCGCGGTCCACGGCGACGGCGGCCCGGCGAGCCGTTGGGTGCGGTCGGCACGAGCGGGCGACGAGATCGTCATCGTCGGGCCCGACGACGCATCGAAGGGCTGGCGCAGCGGGCTCGACTGGCACCCGGGCAGCCGTGACGAGCTGCTGCTCGCCGGCGACGAGACGGCCGTCCCGGCCGTGTGCTCGATCCTCGAGTCGCTGACGCCGGGGGTGCGGGCGACCGCGTTCCTCGAGATCCCCGAGAGCGCCGACGCGCTCGACGTCGCGCTCGCCTGCTCTGACCACACCGTCACCTGGCTGCCCCGCCACGACGGCCCCCGCGGCGAGCGCCTGGCCGCGGCGGTGCGCGAGTGGGCGCTGGCGCGACGCCACCTGCTGACGCCGGCCGCCGAGCCGCAGGCATCCGTGCTCGATGAGTCCGACGTCGAGGCGGGCCTCGTGTGGGATGCGCCCGACGCCCGCGACGAGACGGGCTTCTACGCCTGGATCGCCGGCGAGACCCAGTGCGTCGTGAGCCTGCGCCGCTTCCTCGTCAAAGAGCTGGGCGTCGACCGCAGCCGCGTCGCCTTCATGGGCTATTGGCGCCAGGGCCGAGCGGAGCTGTCCTGACATGTCCTCCCCCCGCGCGGCCACGACGCTCGTGGTCTGCTTCGTCGCGCTCGCCCTGCTCACCCTGTTGAGCCTCGCGCTCGGCGCTCAAGCGCTCTCACCCGCCCAGCTGGTGCACGCTCTCGCGCACCCCTTCGACGGCGACCAGGCCGACCGCATCGTGATCGGCCTGCGCCTGCCGCGCACGGCGGTGGCGCTCGTCGCGGGTGCATCGCTCGGGCTCGCCGGCGCCGTGATGCAGGGCGTCACCCGCAACCCGCTCGCCGACCCCGGACTGCTGGGTGTCAACGCCGGTGCCTCGCTCGCCGTCGTCACGGCGATCGGGGTGTTCGGCGTGGGCAGCGCCTCCGGCTACGTGTGGTTCGCATTCGGCGGCGCCGCGGTGGCCGCCGCCGTGGTCTACGCGATCGGGGTGCTCGGGCAGGGCGGCGCGACCCCCGTGAAGCTCGCGCTCGCGGGCGCCGCGCTGACCGCCACCCTGACCTCGATCGTCACGCTCGTGCTGCTCTCTCATCAGGACGTCTTCCAGCAGTTCCGCTTCTGGCAGGT
>NZ_JBLRDT010000245.1:0-3100 GCF_057512245.1 Gryllotalpicola sp. CP2-P1 | reverse complement strand
GCAGTACCTCGCCTCGATGGGCATGGGCGACGACCAGTTCAGCTGCCTCGTCTCGCTGTGGAACCGCGAGTCCGGCTGGAACACGCACGCCTCGAACCCGAGCGGCGCCTACGGCATTCCGCAGGCTCTGCCCGGCAGCAAGATGTCGTCTGCCGGCCCCGACTGGCAGAACAGCTACGAGACGCAGATCAAGTGGGGCATGGGCTACATCACCGGCCGCTACACGAACCCCTGCGGCGCATGGGCGCACTCGCAGTCGACGGGGTGGTACTGACCGTCGCCTAGGCTGGAAGCCATGCCGCGCAGCAATCGTCCCCGGGGTCGCAAGACCACCGGGGACGATTCGTCTGCGCTCGACATCGAGCGGCTGACGCTGGGCTGGCGCCGCACCGAGACACGACGCGGGCTGAGCTACACGGTGCAGCCGATCTCGGCGGCGAACGCCCGCAAGAGCTATGTGTGCCCGGGCTGCGGCCGTGAGATCGCACCCGGGGTCGAGCACGTGGCGGTGTGGCGCGCCGACGGCGTGCTGGGCGACGAGGCCGATCTGTCGGGCCGGCGGCATTGGCACACCCATTGCTGGAGGATTGCATGACCGAGGTCGAGATTCGCGCAGCCGTCGAGCTACCCGCGGTGCGCGAAGAGATCGAGTTCACCACGCTCGACCGTCTGCGCCTGGTCGGCGAAGTCGCGACGCCCGTCGACCGGCCCCCGGTCGCCACGCTCATCACCCTGCATCCGCTGCCCACGCACGGGGGGTTCATGGACTCGCACATCCTGCGCAAGGCGGCCGCCCGGCTGCCGGCGCTCGCCGATCTCGCGGTGCTGCGGTTCAACACGCGTGGGACCTCGTCGCCGCGAGGCACGAGCGAGGGCGCCTTCGGCGACGGCGTGACAGAGCGCTTCGACCTCGAGGCGGCCGTGCGGTTCGCCCGCGACCGGGAGCTGCCCCGCCCCTGGCTGGTCGGCTGGTCGTTCGGCACCGAGGTGGCCATCAAGTACGGTCTCGCCCACGACGACGTCGAGGGCGTCATTCTGCTCTCGCCACCGTTGCACCGTGCGACGCGCGATGAGCTCGCGGCCTGGCACGGCTCGGGCAAGCGCATGGTGGTGCTCGTGCCCGAGCTCGACGACTTCCTGCGCCCCGCAGAGGCCGAGCCGATCTTCCGCGCAGCCGTTCCCGAAGCCGAGTTCATCGCGGTGCCGGGCGGCAAGCACCTGTGGGTGGGGGAGAGCCAGACCCGGACGGTGCTCACCGAGATCGTGCGCGCGGTGAATCCGGCCGCGCTGCCGCTCCCCGAGACCTACGAGTTGTGAGCCGCTCCTAGAGCTCGTTCTGCCGCGGAATCACGACCTGGCGCACGATGAGCAGCACTGAGGCCGCGAACGGAATCGCGATGAGCGCCCCGAGCACGCCGAGCAGCGTGCCACCCGCCAGAGCGGCCACGACGACGAGGGCGCCCGGAACCGCGACGGCGCGGTTCATGATGCGCGGGCTCAGCACATACGCCTCGACCTGCATGTAGATGAGGTAGTAGATGGCGGCGACCAGGGCGGTCAGCGGCGAGCCGAGCAGCAGGCAGAGCAGGCAGATCAGCGCGGAACCCGTCAGCGTGCCGACGAGCGGCACGAGCGAGAACAGGAAGGCGATGACGGCGAGCAGCATCGGGTACGGCGCGCGGATGATGCTGAGGAAGATCGACGAGAGGATGCCGTTGACGAGCGCCAGCGACACCTGGCCGATGACGTACTTCCCGACCGAGTCGGTGACCTGCTCGGCGATGTCGATGAACCTGCGGCGTCGGCTGGCGGGCACGAGGGCATAGGCGCCGCGCTTGATGTTCTTGAGGCTCGCGGCGAAGTAGATCGTCAGGATGATCACGATCAGCACGCCGAACGCCCCCGTGATCAGGCCGAGGCCCGCCTGCAGCACGCCGCCCGTGATCGTGCCGAGGTTCTTCTGCAGCTCCGACCACACCTGTGAGATCGCGTTGTCGACGACCCCCGGCTGGAACTGGCCCTGCAGCCACTGATACCACTGCTGATAGGTGCCCTGGTCGACGAAGTCGGTGACCGACTGCACGAGCTGCGCGCTCTGCTCGACGATGACCGGCACGATCGCCCAGATCACGCCGGCGGCCACACCGAGGATGACGACGAAGACGATGACGATGGATGCCCACCTGGGCACCCCTCGCTTGGCCAGGAACTCGATCAGGGGCTCAAGGCCGAGCGCGAGGAACAGCGCGGCGCCGATGTAGGTGATGACCGTCGAGAGGTTGACGATCGAGGCGAGGATCAGGATGCCGAGCCCGACGCCGAGCGTTCCGACGAGACCGAGCGTGAACGCGTTCTTGATCCTCACGCGCTCAGGCTACCGGGAGGCTCTCACTCGCTGTGGGAGGACGTGACGCCTTCCGCTTGTGCGAGCGCGCCGCGCAGGCTCTCGAAGTAGCCGGCGACCGATTCGCGCTCGATGCGGATCTGCGAGAGACGGTCCTCGGCGTCGTCGACGAGCTTTCGGGTACGGTTCTCCGCGTCCTCGATGGCGGCCTTCGCGCGCTCCTCGGCGTCGCGGATGATCTTCGCGGCCTCGGCCTCGGCGTCCTTCCGCTTCGTGTGGACCTCTGCACGGACATCCGTCTCGATCGCCTTCGCCTCCTCACGCGCCTCGCTCGCCCGCTTGAGGGCGTCGGCGAGCTGCACGTTCGCGTCGTCGAGGAACCGCTGGGTCTGGGCGACGGCCTCCTGGTGGCGAGCCAGGTGCTCCTTCTCGGCCTCGTCGCGGCGGGCCTTGAGCTCGACCTCGAGGTCGATGCGGGCCTGCTCGGCCTCGTGGCGCTGCTGGTCGACCTCGGCCTGCGCCTGCTGACGCAGGGCGGCGAGCTCGTTCTCGTGGTCGATGCGGCTCTGCTCGAGCTTCGTGCGGTGCTCGGCGAGCTCGGACTCGAGCTGGGCCGCCTGCGCGGACGCGGCCTGGGCCAGCTCCTGGCGGTGCGCGATGCGCTCGGCCTCGAGCTGCGCCTCGTGCTGGTTGCGGCTGTCGGCGAGCTCGCGCTCGAGCTCGGCGCGGCGCTCGCTGACCTCGGCGTCGAGGCCT
>NZ_JBLRDT010000244.1:0-3113 GCF_057512245.1 Gryllotalpicola sp. CP2-P1 | reverse complement strand
TGCCCAAACATGCACTCATCGCGCAACTGCGCACCGAAGGAGAACTCACATGATCACCGGCCCTGGCGAGCGTGTCAGAGGCGACGGATAGCGTGAGCATCATGCGAGTCCTGCACACCTCCGACTGGCACGTCGGGCGCACGTTCCACGGGCATTCGACCCTCGACGCGCTCGGCACGGTGCTCGACGCGCTCGTCGACGTCGTCCGCGAACGCGAGGTTGATGTGGTCGCGGTGGCGGGCGATGTGTTCGACTCGGCGACACCGTCGGCCGACGCGTTCCGCGTGCTCGGGGCGGCTCTGCGCGGCATCCGCTCGGCCGGCGCCGAGCTCGTCATCACGAGCGGCAATCACGACTCGCCCGCTCGGCTCGGCTTCCAGTCCGAGTTCGCGGCCTTCGGCGGCGTGCACATCATCACGCAGCCGGCTGCGCATGCGACCCCCGTGACGATCGCCGGGCGCGACGGGGTGTCGGTCGACTTCTACGGCATTCCCTATCTCGAGCCCGCCCTGATCAGGCACCTGTGGCCCGACGAGACGCTGCGCACTCAGGCCGATGCTCTCCGGTTCGCGATGGGGAACGTGCGAGCTGCGGCGCAGGAATCCGATCACCGCTCGGTCGTGCTGTCGCACTGCTTCGCAGCGGGCGGGGCAGCAGAGTCGAGCGACGCCGAACGCGATCTCAGCGCGGGCGGTCTCGATGTCGTTCCGCTGTCAGCGTTCGACGGGGTCGACTACGCGGCGCTCGGGCACATCCACGGCCGCGCGACGCTGGCCGATCATGTGCGCTACTCGGGCGCTCCGCTGCACTACTCCTTCAGCGAGGCGGGGAAGCCGCGCGGGGCATGGCTGGTCGAGCTTTCCGCGAGCGGGTCCGCGGTCGTCGAGTGGGTCGGTCTGCCCGTCCCCCGCGCGCTCGCGGTGCTGACCGGCACGCTCGACGAGTTGCTGGCAGACCCTGCGCTCGAGCGTCACGAAGACGAGTGGGTCAGTGCCGTGCTCACCGACAACACGCGCCCGCTCGACGCCATGCGCAAGCTGCAGCGGCGATTCCCGCACTGCGCGAATCTGGTGCACCGGCCCGCGAACGTCGCCGTCGACGAGGCCGCCGGCTACCGCGAGCGCGTCCGCAAGGACGTGCCCGACGCCGAGCTGATCGGCTCGTTCCTGAGTTTTGTGCGCAACGGCGAAGGGCCGAGTGCCGCCGAGGCCGAGCTCATCGCCGAGCTCGTCGATGAGCGCACGCGTGCGGGGGCGGCCCGATGAGGATCCATCGCGTCACTATGGCGGGGTTTGGGCCCTATCTTGCTCCGCAGACGGTCGATTTCGACGCATTCGCCGATGACGGCATCTTCCTGATCGGCGGCAAAACCGGCGCGGGGAAGTCCACCATTCTCGATGCGATCTGCTTCGCGCTCTACGGCAGTGTTCCGCGCTACGAGGGGCAGGCCACAGTCGCGACGAAGCTGCGCAGCGATCATTGCGCCCCCGATGACGTCAGCTACGTCGAGCTCGAGTTCAGCGCGGGCGGCGAGCGGTACCGACTGCGGCGCTCGCCCGAGTACGAACGCCCCAAGTCGCGCGGCGACGGCTTCACCACCCAGAAGGCCGAGGCGCAGCTCTTCCGGCGCGACGGCGACGACTGGGTCGGGCTCGAGGCGCAGCTGCGCACCGTGGGGGTGAAGGTCGCCGAGATCGTGCAACTCTCGCAGGACCAGTTCCTGCAGGTGATCCTGCTCGCGCAGAACCGCTTCCAAGAGTTCCTGCTCGCCAAGAGCGAGGAACGCCAGTCGCTCTTGCGCACCCTGTTCGGAACGCGGCGCTTCGACGATTACGACGAAGCGCTGCAAGCCCGCCGGAAGGCGCTCGAGGCCGAGGTCGGCGGCGCCCGCACCGAGATCGCGCATCTCGCGCGACAGCTCGAGGGGGTGCTGCCCGTCGAGGGGGTGCTGCCCGACGAGGCTGTCGAGACCGACATCCCGGCCGAGCCCGGTGAGGTCGTCGAGTGGATGGGCACGCGCGTCGATACCCACCGAGATCGGGTTGCGGCGGCCGACGACGTGGCGAAGCAGGCGGATGCCGCCTGGCGCGCCGCCCAGTCGGAGCACGATCGCCTTGCCGAGCTGCGCAGGCTACAGCAGCGACGGGAAGAGGCCGAGGCGCGGCGACGCGAGCTGCTCGAGAGCGCCGCAGAGCTCGACGCGCGGGCCAGCCGCGCGCTGGCCGACGCGAAGGGGCATCTCGGCGAGCTCCCCGCCCTGACCGAGGGCACCGACACCGAGCAGTTCCTGCACGCGGCCGGTGCCGGTCTCGCTGAGCTGAGCGGGTCGCTCGCAGCCGCTATCGAGGCCGAGAAGAAGACGCCCAATCTCGAGCGCGCCATCACCGCCGCGGAGGCGAGGTGCGAAGAGGCCGATGCCGCGGTCGAGGCAGCGAAGGGGCACGCCGCCGAGTGGAAGGCGCAGCTCGACGCCCTCACGCCCGAGATCGAGGCCGCTGCCGAGGCCGCTGCCGACCAGGGCGCCGCCCAGCAGCTCGCGGACTCGATCGCCCCCGTGCTCGACGCGCTCGCGGCGGCCGAGGCCGTGAAGCAGGACGTCACGCGAGCCGAGCGTCGCGAGCTCGAGAGCGGCCAGGCGCGCACCGCGGCCTCGAGCGCGCTCGACACCCTGCGCGCCCGCCGACTCGACGGCCATGCCGCCGAGCTGGCCGAGTCGCTCGCCGACGGCGACCCGTGCCCGGTGTGCGGGTCGACGCACCACCCGGCGAAGGCGAGCTGGAGCGGGGAGGCCGTGACGGAAGCGGACATCGCATCCGCAGAGACCGCGCTGGCGATCGCCGAGGCGGAAGCCGCGCAGCGCTCGCGCGAGGCCGGGGACGCCCGCGCCAAGCTGGCCGAGTTGCAGGGTGCTGCCGCGGGCCACACGACCGAGTCGGCTCAGCGGACGAAAGCGGAGGCGGTCACCCGGCTCGAGAAGGCCAAGACGGCGGCGGCGCACGCCGCTCAGCTGCGCGGTCGGCGCGACGCGGTGGCGAAGAAGCTCGAGGGCCACGACGCCGAGCTCGACAGGCTGCGCGCCGCATGCGACGCCGCCAATACGCAGCGAGCCACAG
>NZ_JBLRDT010000243.1:0-3172 GCF_057512245.1 Gryllotalpicola sp. CP2-P1 | reverse complement strand
GCCGTCGGGCAAGCCCGATCGTTTAGCACTCGCACAGCTCGTCGCGAAGGGCGCCTGACCGCCACCGATAAACTTCGCCCGAGATGTCAAAGAAGGCCAAGAAGAACACGCGCCGCCCCGGCGGCAACCCGGCCAAGGCGACGCCGGCGACGATCGGCGACTGGATCGGCGGCGCCCGGCTGCGCACGCTGCCCCTCGCGATCGCCCCGATCCTGATCGGAACCGGAGCCGCCCGCACCGTCAGCGACCCGGGGGAGTGGCACTGGGTGCGCGCGCTCGCCGCCCTCGCCGTGGCGCTGATGCTGCAGATCGGCGTCAACTACTCGAACGACTACTCCGACGGGGTGCGCGGTACCGACGAGTACCGCGTCGGCCCGGCGCGCCTGACCGGGGCGGGCAAGGCCAAGCCGCGCACCGTGCTCATCGTCGCGCTCAGCTTCTTCGCCGCCGCTGCGATCGTCGGCGTTATCACGGTCATCGACACGCAGCTGTGGTGGCTGCTGATCGTCGGGGCGGCGGCCGTCGTCGCCGCGTGGTTCTACACGGGCGGCAAGCGCCCCTACGGCTACTACGGCCTCGGCGAGGTGTTCGTCTTCCTCTTCTTCGGCGTCGCCGCGACCGCGGGCACGCAATACGTGCAGGTCAAGACCGTGAGCGAGGAGGGCTGGCTCGGCTCGGTCGTCGCGGGCCTGCTCGCATGCGCGGTGCTGATGGTGAACAACCTGCGCGACATCGAGTCCGACAGGCTGGCGCGCAAGCGCACGCTCGCCGTGCTGGTCGGCCGCCGCTGGGCGAAGGTGCTCTACGGCGTCTTCCTCTTCCTGCCGTTCGTGGTTCTCGCCCTGTTCGCTCTCGTCTACCCGATCGCGTGGCTCGGCATGCTGGTGCTGCTGCTCGCGCTGCCCGCTGCGCTCATCGCGTTCACCGGGCGCACCGGCCGCGAGCTGGTGCTGTCGCTGCAGCTCACGAGCTTCACGGCGCTCGCGTACGCCGCAGTGCTCTTCGTCGCGCTGGCGTTCTGAGCTTCGCTCCCGCCCGCAACTCGTTCCCGTTCCGGACGTGCGCGGCCGGGGCCGCGGGCGCGAGCGTCCGGAACGGGAACTAGTTCGCGCCGGCGCCGGGCGTTTCCCGATGAGCGGATGCCTCGATCTCGGCATCCTCTGCGGCGTCGTCGCCCGTCGCGACGGGCTTCGCCCCACGCCGCTCGGCCAGCTCGAGCGCCATCGCCTCGCGCGGGCCGCGCAGGAAGATGTACGACAGCGAGAAGCCGATGATCACCGAGGCGACGGTCCACCACAGCCAGTACCGCGCCCCGAACGCGATCAGCAGGATCGCGAGCGGCACCACGATCAGCAGCAGTCGCAGGATCGTGTAGCGCAGCCAGGCCGGCATGCGTCGCTTCTCGGCACTCACGTGAGCAAGCCTAAAGTCACGGTTCTGTGTGTGCGCCCGATGCCCGGGCGCCCCGGCCGCGCGGCGGGCTTACCATGAGCACATGTTCCGCCTGTGGCTCGTCATCGGGTTCCTCGCCGCGGTGTTCTACATCTACTCGATCGTGAGCGTGTGCCTGGCCGACCGCCTCGACGTGCGCGGGGTGCCGAAGGCCGCCTGGGTCGCCGTCGTGGTGATCTTCCCGATCGTCGGGGCGGCCCTGTGGTTCGGCGTCGGCCGCGCCGCCGCGCGCGAGCCGCGCACGATCGCCCCTGACGACGACGCCGAGTTCCTGTCGAGCCTCGGCGAGCCGAAGAAGCCCGGCGACCGCGGATCCGGTTCCGACGGTTGAGCAGGTAGCTCTGCGACCGTATCGAAACCCCGCCCCGGCCCCAAGGAACCCGTGCCCCGAACGAACAACCCCGCCACCGACTTCTCCCTCGACCTTCTCACTGCGCTCCTGCACCACGGCGTGCGCGACATCGTGGTCGCGCCTGGCTCGCGCTCGCAGGCGCTCGCGCTCGTCGCCGCCGAACTCGAGCGGGTGGGCGCGGCGCGCCTGCACGTGCGCATCGATGAGCGGGTCGGGGGATTCCTGGCCCTGGGCCTCGCGCTCGAATCGGGCACCCCGGCCGTCGTCGTGACGACCAGCGGCACCGCCGTCGCGAACCTGCACCCCGCGGTGATGGAAGCCCACGAGGCGCGTGTGCCGATGATCGTCGTGACCGCCGACCGGCCGAGCGAGCTGAGGGGCATCCGCTCGAATCAGACGACGACGCAGACCGGCGTCTTCGGCGCCGCCGCGAGGTTCTCGCGCGATGTCGACGCGGGCTCCGGGGCGGATGCCGGCGAGGTAGCGGCCGCGCTGTGGGCGGCATCCGCGCACGGCCCGGCTCATCTCAACCTGGCGCTGCGCGACCCGCTGTCGGCGGCGGTGCCCGACCTCAGCGCCATCGCGCTCTCGCTGCGCGCCGCGCGCGAGTCGGGTGGCGAACCGGGCTCGCCGCCGGTGACCGACCCGGCCGAGCCGAACGCGCCGGGTCGACCGGGCGAGGCCGCACGGAGACCGGGCCGCGAGCTGCTCACGTCAGGCCCGCGCACCGTGGTCATCGCGGGCGACAAGTCCGGCCCGGCCGCCGAGGAGCTCGCCCGCACCGCCGGCTGGTCGCTCATCGCCGAGGTGTCCAGCGGGTCCCGATTCGGGCCGAACCTCGTCGTCGCCTACCGCGAGCTGCTGCGCGACCCCGATTTCGGCGGCGCCGTCGAACGCGCGATCGTCTTCGGCCACCCGACGCTCAGCCGCGAGATCCCGGCCCTGCTGATGCGCCCCGATGTCGAGGTCATCGTCGTCGACGACAGTGACGCCGCCGACTTCTACGACCCCGGGCACGCGGCGCGGCGCGTCGCAGCGGTCGAGCTCGCGGAATCCGTCGACCCCCGAGATCCCGAGACGCGCAGCTGGGCCGGCAACTGGGTCTTCAGCAGTCGTCGGCTCGTCGACGACGCCGCGCGGCACGCCGCCGGCGCGGACCAGAGCGCGCCCGACCTCGACGGCGCGTCGTCCGACGACCCGGCCGCGCGAGCGGCGTTCGCCCGCTCCGAGCTCGCCGCCGTGCGCGCGCCCGTCACCCGCCGCATGCTCGCCGACGCGCTCTGGCGCTTCACCTGGCCGCACGACCGGCTGGTCGTCGGGGCATCGCGGCTGATCCGCGAGCTCGACGGCAGCGTTCCCGGGAAGAAG
>NZ_JBLRDT010000242.1:0-3312 GCF_057512245.1 Gryllotalpicola sp. CP2-P1 | reverse complement strand
CGAGCGCGAGCGTCACGGCGAGCGGCAGCGGCCGCTCGTACCCGACGGCGGCCTGCGGCAGCTGTTCGAGCGGCCAGTGCACGAGATACAGCGAGTACGAGATCGTGCCGACGAACACGACGGGCCGCAGCGACAGCAGCGAGCCGACGCCGCCGTGCGCCGGCACCTCTCCCGCCGCGATCACGGCGGCGGTGGCGAGCACGGGCAGCAGCGCCGCAGAGCCGGGGAAGGCCGTGTCGGCGCCATACCGCGCGCAGGCCGACACGATCCCGCCGAGCCCTGCCCAGCCGAGCGGCGTCGCGACCCGCGGTCGCAGCACCCTCCTCACCGCCGGAGCGGCGAGCGCCAGCACGCCGCCCGTGGCCAGCTCCCACGCGCGCGGCCAGGGCGCGAAGAACGCCCAGGGCTGATCCGTCTGCGTGAGCACGAGCCCGGCGGCGAACGAGAGCGCGGCGAACAGGCCGAGCGCGCCGGCGACCGCGCCCCGCCGGCGGCGCAGCAGAAGCCAGCCTGCGGCGAGCAGGGCCGGCCAGATCAGGTAGAACTGCTCCTCGACACCCAGCGACCAGTAGTGCTGGAACACCGAGGGCGTCGTGTTCGCGAGGTAGTCGGTTCCGCGCGCGGCGAAGACGTAGTTCGGTGCATAGAGCGCCACGGCGGCGGCATCCGCCATCGCCTGCGCGCGCAGGGTGGGCGGCACGAACAGGAAGACGCCGAGCGCCGTGAGGGCGAGGACGGCGAGCGACGCGGGCAGGATGCGGCGGGCACGGCGCGCGTAGAAGTCGGCGAAGCCGACGCGACCCGTCTCGTCGAGACGACGGACCAGCTGGCCGGTGATGAGGAAGCCCGAGACGACGAAGAACACGTCCACCCCGACGTAGCCGCCGCCGACGCCGGGCATCGCCGCGTGATCGAGGACGACAGCCGTGACCGCCACGGCCCGAAGCCCCTGGATGTCCCACCGCATCGCCTGCACGGCGGGCATCATGCCAACGCGAGGTGACTCGAACGTGAACCCGCCGGCCGCATCGAGAGGCGGTCATGCACTCTGTTAGACTGTGAAGGTTGCCGTCCAACGGCCGCGGAAAAAGAGAGCTCAGGCATCCCGCCCCGGGCACCGCGCAGCGAGAGAAAGGGGATCCCATCCATGGCGCTTGATGCAGAGGCCAAGAAGGCGATCATCGACGAGTACGCTACCCACCCCGGTGACACCGGATCCCCTGAGGTCCAGGTCGCGATCCTCACCAAGCGGATCAAGGACCTGACCGAGCACCTCAAGGAGCACAAGCACGACCACCACTCGCGTCGTGGTCTGCTGATCCTCGTCGGTCACCGCCGCCGTCTCCTCAGCTACCTGCAGGAGATCGACATCGCGCGCTACCGCGCGCTGATCGAGCGGCTGGGTCTGCGTCGATAAGCATCGACCGACCGCCTCTCATGGCTTCGAAAGGCCGCCGCCCCTTCTGGGGCGGCGGCCTTTCTCGTTCCTCTCGGCCACCGGTCTCACACGTGCCGTGCGGCGCTCGCCCAGCCGTGCGCCGCTAACCTGGCAGGATGCCTCGGCCCCGTCGTAAGCCCTTCCTGCGCTGGGCGCCGCTGCCGTGGGTCGCCCTGCTGCTGCTCATGCTCGTCACCGGCTCGCTGCACGACATGGGCGCGGATGCCGCCTACGTCGCCGGCATCGTCGTCACCGTGCTGTTCGCGGCAGCGCTCGTGGTCGGCGTCGTCGTCTCGGCGCGTCGGCGCGGGCCGAACTTCACGGCAGAGGGGCACCTGGCCACGCTCGAGGGGCTCGACCTCGTCGAGGTGCCCGCCATGGGGCATCCGATCACGGTCGCCGACGTGCGCCGGCATCAGATCGGCATCGGCGCCGCGATCGCGCGCACGTCGGGCGAGTTGCGCGCCCTGCTCGTGCCGGGCGCCGGCAATTGGTGGAATCTGCGCTGCGACGTCGCCGTCTATCTGCTCTCCGACGACGGGTTCCATCATGTCGGCCGGCTGGGCGACCAGGCCCAGGTCGCGTGGCAGAGCGAGCTCGACGAGCTGGGCGCCCATGGGCGCTACGCCGTCGTGCCCGCGGTGGTGTCGGGCGCCGAGCGCTCGTTCGCGCTCGATGTGCGCCTCGAAGGGCTGCGCGCCGGCCGCCAGGGGGTCGCCGCCTGATGTTCCGCCGCCACCCGATTCTCGCGCCGCTGACGATCGTCTACCTCGCGGTCGTCGCCTGGGTCACGCTGGGGCCGCAGCCGCTCGACAATCAGCGGCAGCAGTGGGTGGTGCTCGCGATCCGGGCCGCGCGCACGATCACCCGCCAGCACTGGCCCTCTGTGGCAGACGCGATCACCTACAACCATGTCGAGTTCGCGGCGAACGTCGCCATGTTCGCGCCGATCGGCCTGTTCCTCGTGCTGCTACTCGGGCGCCGCTTCTGGTGGGCGGCTGTTCTGCTGTGCGTCGCGATGACCGGCGCGATCGAGACGGCGCAGCGCTACATCCCGGGCCGCGTGTCCGACGTCCGCGATCTCGCCTCCAACAGCATCGGCGGCGTGCTCGGCGTCGTCGTCGCTCTGATCGTGACGATCCCCGCCTATCGGCGCGAGCGCGATCGGCACCGCATCCGCGAGCTCGAGGCAGAACTGTCGCGCTATCGCAACGTGGTCTGAGGGGTCACGGTGCCGCGCCGGGTCGTCAGCAGCGCGAGCAGAGCGTCGGCGGCGTCGCCCCGCCGGGGCGCGGCGATGACGGACAGCGTCCAGGTCGGGCCGCCGCGCAGCGGCACCGCCACGACGCCGGGCACGGCGACGGGAGTCAGGGTCGGCACGACGGCGATCCCGAGCCCTTCCGCCACGTAGCGCGGCACGGCCGGCAGCTCGGGCACGTCCGCGATCACGGCCCGTGGGCGGCCGAGGGCGTCGAACGCGCGGTCGACCACGACGCGGTTGCCGAAGCCGGGCGGCGTGTCCACGAAGCGCTCGTCGGCGAGCGCTTCGAGCGTGATCGTGCGGCGGTCGGCGAGCGGATGCGCCGTCGGCAGCACCGCGACGAAGCCGGTCTCGCCGAGCCGGACGGCATCGAGGCCCTGCAGCTCGCTGGGCGGCATGCCGACGAGGGCGAGATCGAGGCGCCCGCGGCGCACATCGTCGAGAAGGCCGGTCGAGCCCGTGGGCGAGACCGTCAGCCGCAGGTTGACGAGCGGATTCTCGCGGTGGAAGCGCCCGAGCAGGCCGGGGAGGTCGAAGAACTCCAGGCTCGAGAACATTCCGAGGCGCACGCGGCCGCGAAGCCCTGCTGCACCCGGGGCCGCTGCGCTCCGGA